>CADBRW010000130.1 GCA_902797155.1 uncultured Lachnospiraceae bacterium | reverse complement strand
GCGGAAATGTACCTGGAAGCTCAGAACTTCTCAAAAGCCATCACATTTTTCGAAAAATCAACCCAGCGCGGTATCAAGCCCGCATATATGAAGCTGGGTTCTATCTATGAGAACGGTCTTTGCCGGATCGACCAGTATGGAAACAAGAGTGAATTTGTTATTCCTGTCGATCTGGAAAAGGCCATGTCGTGGTACAAACAATTGGCAGATATGGGCGATTCCAAGGCTGTAGCTGCGTTTGAGCGTGTGGACTACGCGTCCAAGCACACAGACAGTCTGGAATTCGAGGAGAAGGACAAGCTCTATTCCGAGATCGCAGAGAAGCGTAAGGAGAAGGGCAAGGAGTCCCGTTATAAGGCCATCGATCCTGCCAAGCTTCAGTACCAGTACACCTATGTTCACAATCAGGTAGACGGATACATCCATAAGCTCCCGAAGGATTGGGTGAAGACCATCAATGAGGAGACGGATGAGGAGTACTATGCTCCCAGTATCACCTATCGTGATTTCGCAATGTATGTCAGCTATGACAGTATCCCCAGAGATTCCAAGAAAACACTGGAGAATTACCTTCGGTACTGCAATGACGCATTTGATGAAGAGCTGCAGCTGAAGCCGTATATCACTGAGTATGCGGACGGTATCTGCACCACCTTCTATCATAAGGCCATGAACAAGGGTATCGTTACCTTTGCCTTCTATTCCGGACGGCGTCTGGCCTGCATGCGTTTCGTCTGCGCTACCATGGAGATCATCGAGCAGTACGAGGAGATCATCTTCGAGACAGCAAACTCCTTTGCGTTCGTGGCACCTACCCGTGTCAGCGACCAGTCTCTGAACAGGAAGGACAATCAGTATTACAGCGAGGCTGTATACTGTTATTACCTTGAGGATTATGAAGGCGCCATGACGGCAGCCAAGCAGGCTCTGAAGGAGGGCTCCATCAAGGCCAGCTATCTGCTGATCGATCTGTATTATGATAACGATTCACCCTATCGTGATATCGAGAAGACCATCAGCTATGCGAAGCAGCTCTTTGATGCGACCAAGGATCCGGATCTGGCATTCCTCATCGGTAATATCTATGATCAGCAGCAGAAGGATTATATGAAGGCTCTCAACTGGTACGAGAATGCACATCGTCTCGGCCATAAGCGAGTTGCCTTCTATCTGGGACGTTTTTATTACTATGGACTGCTCCGTACCCAGCGTGACGGGGATAAGGCCATGACCTATTTCCTGGAGGCTCAGAAGAACGGTATCGTTGAGGCGGATGCCTATATCAAGGATATTAAGGAGCTGAAGGGCGAAAACCTGCAGACGGCTGTGGAGAAGTGGGACCGTGCGGTTGAGGCCGGAAGTGCCGCAACTGCCCTGAAGGTTGCGCTTATGAAGCAGAGCCAGGTATTCTATATCGCAACGAATTATGAGATTGAAAAGGCCTTCCAGGAGGCGCTGAATCTCGGAAGTACACAGGCGGCTTATGAGCTGGCAAAGATCTATGAGCGCCAGGAGAAGGATCCGGAGTTCACCGGCGAGAAGAAGAGCATGGAGTACTTCGAGAAGGCCTTCGATCAGGATTACGAAGAGTTTGATAAGGAGAACCTGTTCAAGGTGATCCAGTATAAGGAATCCAAGGGAGAGACCACGGAGAACCTGATCAAGCTGTATCTGCAGAATGCCGCCATGGCACATGTGCCCGCAGTGGATAAGGTTGTGGAACTCGTAGGATACCGTACACCGGCTATCACCGAGCTGTATCAGCGCCTGATCGGGCTGGCGGAGACAGGTGACGAGAATGCCATCATTTCCATGAACAAGCTGGAGAAGAAGTATCCGGATCTTGTGATCGCAGAGCCCGGCAAGGACGAGAAGGTTATCGAGAACAAGTTCTTCCGTCTTCTGGTTCCGAAGAACTGCAGCCCCACCATCAACGATGACGGTGGTACCATCAACCTTGCGGATTCCGTGATCGAGTTCGCGGTTGCCGAGCTGCCTGTTAAGGTAGAGAATGAAGATGATTACCTGAAGATCTACAAGCTGATCCTGTCCGAGTATCTGCCGGATGATTCGGCCGAGATCATTATCGCAAATTCCCGTATGATCGGTTCCGGTATGAAGGAATCCAAGAACAATATCCATTCCTTCAGTATCCTTCTGATCAGCTCCAAGAACCAGTATCTCTTCAAGCTGTCCTCCAAGGACCGCCGTCAGATGATGCAGTTCAAGGAGGAGGTGACCAAGATCGCCAAATCGCTTGTTGAGACCGGTGAGATCTATGTGGCACAGGACGGAAACCGGAGAGATATCGGTCTTTCCGTATTGCTTCGTGCAAATGAGGGCGGTTTCCTGTCGATTGGAAAATCAGCAGATTAATTAAAAAGCCCCGAATACATCGGGGCTTTTTATGAAGAGGAGGTTAAAATATGGCTTACGATGCAAAGTACATGGAGCGGGCGATCAAGCTTGCAAAGCTCGGAATCGGAAGAGTGGATCCCAATCCTTTGGTTGGTGCCGTGATCGTAAAGGACGGAAAGATCATCGGTGAAGGATATCATACGGGCTATGGCATGCCGCATGCAGAAAGGGAGGCGATCAACAGCCTGACCGAGTCCGCCAGGGGGGCGGAAATGTATGTGACTCTGGAGCCCTGTGCGCATACAGGAAAACAGCCGCCCTGTACAGCAGCGATCCTGGATCAGGGAATCCGTACGGTATACATCGGTTCCATGGATCCGAATCCGAAGGTGAACGGAAGAGGCGTATGGACTCTGCGTCAGCACGGCGTTGAGGTCGTGACCGGATGTATGAGAAAAGAGTGTGATGCCCTGAATCCGGTATATTTCCACTATATCACCACAAAGCGTCCCTATGTCGTTCTGAAGTACGCCATGACCCTGGACGGTAAGATTGCTACGACTACCGGCGCAAGTCGTTATATATCCGGAGATTTCGCCCGCGGACGTGTTCGCGGCATGCGGAATCAGTATCCGGCGATCATTGTTGGTATCGGAACGGTCCTTGCCGATGATCCGATGCTGGACAACCGTCGCCAGAAGGACCGTACACCGGTGCGTATCATCTGTGATACACATCTGCAGATTCCGTTGGATTCCAAGGTGGTTCAGACTGCAAGCAAGATCGAGACCTATGTGGCTGCCAGTGAGCGTATGTCCGAGGAGGCAAAGGCGAAGCTGCCGCAGCTGAAGGAGGCAGGTGTGCAGGTGCTTCTGATCCCGGAGAAGGACGGACATATTGATATGGAGCCCCTGATGGACAAGCTGGGCGAGATGGAGATCAGCGGTATCATGTCCGAGGGTGGCGGCAATCTGTCCTGGAGTCTCCTTCGTGACGGTCTTGTAAATGAGGTGGTTATCTTCACCGCTCCGAAGATCTTCGGTGGTATCACCGCCATGACTCCGGTAGAGGGCGAGGGTGTAAACTTTGTAGAAGATGCGCTTCCGCTTCATCTGGTAGAATCCGAGGTTCTCCCGGGTGGCGATATCTATGCGCGTTATATCGTAGGTCCGGAACCGGAAGAGGATGAGGATTCCGTGGATGTTGAAACCGCTGAACCCCGTCCCATCGCAAAGATCCAGTCCACACCTGCACCGCAGGCACCGGATGGATTTATGGATGCGGATGCGTCCTCCAAGAACGCTTCTGCCCCCATCGCCATGGAGGAGATGCCGGGGGTACAGTCCTCTCAGGATGACGGATGGGCTGAGGCTGACAGCATTCCGGCGCATATGCCGCAGGATGATGATGAGGATGCGGAAGATGCACCTCCGGTTGAACTGGAGTCCAGGATCGTGACCGAGGTTCTTTCGGCGGATCTGAACCCCTTCAATATTGAGGAGCGTGACTGATGTGTTTACCGGAATCGTAGAGGAGACAGGAAAGCTGCTTTCCGTTGAAAAAGGGGCTGCATCGGCAGTGCTGACCATTTCCGCCCGCCGGGTGCTGGAGGGGACGAAGCTGGGAGACAGCATAGCCGTGAACGGTGTATGTCTTACGGTAACGAAGAAATCGGAGGACCGGTTCTCAGCAGATGTCATGGCTGAGACACTTCGCAGGTCCTCCCTTGGAAGTCTGTCCGTAGGTGCGTCTCTGAATCTGGAGCGCGCACTTGCAGTGGGTGACCGCCTGGGCGGACATATTGTATCCGGTCATATCGACGGTACCGGTCGGATCGTATCGATCCGGCCGGAGGATACCGCGGTGTGGTACCGGATCGAAACGGATCAGAAGATTCTCCGGTATATCGTGGAGAAGGGGTCCGTTACGGTGGATGGGATCAGCCTTACGGTTGCCACGGTGGATGCCCGAAGCTTTCAGGTGTCCGTGATCCCTCATACAAGAGAGGTGACCGCACTTTCCGAAAGGAAGGTGGGAGACACCGTGAATCTTGAAAATGACATCATAGGAAAATACGTGGAACGTCTTCTCCGTCAGGAATCCGGAGAGGAACCTGAGTCGAAGGGGCTGACCATGGATTTCCTGGCTGAACACGGGTTTTATTAAGAATATGCGGGAGACGTTCGCCTTTCGCAATCGGAGGAACTATGTCTGATCTGAATACGATCGAAGAAATCCTGGAGGAGCTTCGGGCAGGACGCCCGGTGGTCATGATGGATGATGAAGATCGGGAGAACGAAGGAGACGTGATCTGTGCAGCAGAATTCGCGACCACAGAGAACGTCAATTTTATGGCTAAATATGCGCGGGGACTGATCTGTATGCCGATGGATGCATCCTATTCCGACCGGTATAACCTTCCCCAGATGTGCATCGTAAATACGGACAACCACTGCACGGCATTTTCCGTTTCCGTGGATCATGTATCCACCACCACGGGTATCTCCGCCGAGGAGCGTGGGATCACAGCCCGGGCCTTCGCGTCAAAGGATGCGAAGAAGGAAGATTTTCGGAGACCGGGGCACATGTTTCCGCTGGAGTCCAAGCCGGGAGGAGTGATCGAGAGAAAGGGACACACGGAAGCTACCGTGGACCTTTGCAGACTGGCAGGACTTGAACCTGTGGGCCTTTGCTGTGAGATCATGAAGGATGACGGAACCATGGCCCGTTACGAGGATCTGGTAGGCTTTGCCGCAGAGCATCAGCTGAAGATCTGTACCGTGGAACGCCTGGTACAGTACCGGAAGGAGCATGAGGTCTTCGTTGAGGAAGTGACTCATGCAAAGCTTCCTACAAAGTACGGGGAATTCACGATCCATGGCTATATCAATAAGCTGAACGGTGAGCATCATGTGGCTCTCACCATGGGAGATGTGACCGACGGCTCACCGATTCTGGTACGTGTCCATTCGGAGTGTCTCACCGGAGATGCCTTCGGTTCACTGAAATGTGACTGCGGAGAGCAGCTGGATGCGGCCATGAAGAAGATTGCAGAAGAAGGAAGAGGCGTTCTTCTGTATATGCGTCAGGAAGGAAGAGGCATCGGCCTGATCAACAAGATCCGTGCCTATGCGCTTCAGGATCAGGGAAGAGATACTGTCGAGGCGAATCTGGAGCTTGGATTTCCGGAGGATGCCCGTGATTATACCATAGGAACGCAGATCCTGGTGGATCTGGGTGTCCGGAAGATGCGTCTGCTCACCAATAACCCATCGAAGATCTACGGATTGGCAGGTTATAAGCTGGAGATCGTGGAACGTGTTCCCATCGAGATCGAACCGTCCACCTATGACCTCTTTTATCTGAAGACCAAGAAGGAGAAGATGGGCCACATACTTGAGGATGTGTAGAAAGGAATCAGTTATGAAGAAGATTGAAGGAAATGTAGTAGCAGAAGGTTTAAAGGTCGGCATCGTTGCTGCCCGTTTCAATGAGTTTATCGTGTCCAAGCTGGTTGCCGGTGCTGAGGACGGTCTGGTACGTCACAATGTGAATTCGGATGACATTACGGTTGCCTGGGTTCCCGGAGCATTTGAGATCCCCGTAGTGGCAAAGAAGATGGCACTGTCCGGAAAGTATGATGCGGTCATCTGTGTAGGTGCCGTGATCCGCGGTCAGACCAGCCATTATGATTATGTATGCGCTGAGGTTTCCAAGGGTATCGCACAGGTTTCCCTGGAGGCCGGTATTCCGGTCATGTTCGGTATTCTTACTACGGACAACATCGAGCAGGCAGTTGAGCGCGCCGGTACCAAGGCCGGAAATAAGGGCTATGACTGTGCACTTGGTGCCATTGAGATGGTAAACCTGCTGAAGCAGATGTAGGAGCATTAATGCGAAATCTTCTTTTTTTTGACATAGACGGAACACTCATCACGGATGATGAAAGGAAGGTATTCCCGGCGGATGCGAAGGCGGCCCTGCAGGCTGCCCGCCTGGCCGGGAATCTTGTATTTATCAATACCGGAAGGGTCCGCTGTAATGTGGAGGAGATTCTTTCGGAGACACAGTTCGACGGTCTGGTATGCGGATGCGGAAGCTATATCGAATACCACGGGGAGGTACTGTATCACCACACCATTCCTCAGGATACCTGCAGAGAGCTTGCCGTGCTCTGCCGTGAATGCAGGATGCAGGCGTTCTTTGAGCATACGGAGATCTCCGGCTATGATCCGGAGGTGGATCTGCCCTATATCGGATTCCTTGTGGAGGAATACCGGAAGAAGGGAATTCCGATGATGACCGACATTTTCGGAGAGGATTTCCGCTTCGATAAATTCTCCGGCTGGTATGACAGAACCAGTGATCTTGTCCGGTTCAAAGAAGGGATCCGGGGCGTATTTCAGTATATTGACAGAGGAGAAGGCTTCTTCGAGGTGGAGCCTGTGGGCCACTCGAAAGCGAGCGGAATGCAGTTTCTGCTGGAGTACTTCAATCTGCCCTTCAGCTGCAGCTATGCCTTCGGTGACAGCAACAATGACCTGGAGATGCTGCAGTATGCAGCACATTCCGTCTGCATGGAGCAGGGGAGTGAGCTATGCCGCAGGACGGCGGAGTTTGTAACCACGGGAGTGGAAGAGGAAGGGATCAGGAAAGCCCTGGCCCATTACGGATTATTTGGAAAATGAAAAGCTATCTGAATGACGAAGAAAGAAGAAAATATGAGGGAGAACCGCCGGAGCCCGGAAAGGATCCGGATCCTTCGGATGATGAGAACCACAGTCCTAAACATGAATCCTCACTGGATTTTGAGGTTCCGGAACGGACGAATGTGGTGGAGCAGATGCGGATCTCCATTATGAGCCCGAAGCAGCTGATCGGTCTTTCCCAGCTGAGTGTCGGACGTTTTGTCCGGTACACTCTTTTTATTACGCTTCTGATCACGGTGATGCTTTATGTGATCCCGGTTGCGGCTACGCTGTTTCATGTGGGCGGCCTCAGGAATCTGTTTGAGAATAAAATGTCCGATTTCAAGGTGACGGACGGGACGCTGGAGGCATCAAAGCCCTTTACCATAAGCCTGGGGACCTGTGATATCGTGGTGGATACCACCGATAATATCGTCAGCAAGGATGCTCTCGGGACAAGGCCCCTGACCTTCGCCATCGGAAAAAAGAAAGTGCAGGTCATCTACACGAGTAATGGCCTGCAGCAGGTGTTGCTGGAAAGGAAGATCAGTGATTTCTTCCCGGAGGGATTTGACCGGGACATGCTGATCTCCGGAATTCCGGGATTCTATATCGCCCTGATCCTGGGCGGACTCTTTGTGATGGCATTCACGGCGGTTAAGTATCTGCTTGCCGCCCTGCTGTATATGCTGATCGGCTGGTCGGTTGCAAAGAAAAGCGGTCTGGACCTGAATAAGGGAAATGTGTTCCGCCTCTGCTTCTATGCACAGACCATCGGAATGATCCTTGTAAATGTTAACAGCGCCACAGGCGGATATCTTCCCGGAAGCATTGTGTCCATGGTCGGGATCTTCATCACATTGCACTACGTATTTAAGACCTTCCGGCCGTATTTCCGGTATGCGCAGGATGAGTGATAAGGTGCGGTGATCCGGAGCTGAGGTCAGATGAGAGCGGCTTTCTTCAGGAAGCCGGGGATCTCATCAGCTGTGAGCCTGCTGAGCGCCGCATTTGTATAGGAACCGTCTTCGGTCACCTCCCGAAGGAACCATTTGGGAGGAATGAAGGCTTTTGCTTCTTCCACGGAAGTGAATTCCACCTCGGCATAGACAAGACCCGAGAGAGAGCCATGAAAGACGTCCAGTTCGATGGTGAGCTCCCGGGGTGCCGGGTCGGTGGCGGTCTCCGGATCCGTTCCGTTGATCTCGCGGATGGGGTGATATGGGATCAGATATCTGGTTTTGGTGAGGAAGGTTCCTTCCACCTTGGCAGATAAACGGTCATATTGCTCGCTGGTCAGGGCGGTTTCGAATTCCTCCCGTTCCAGAAGACCACCGGATTTGACCGTCAGGATATAGTTGTCATTGCTCCTGCGGATTCGGATCACCGGATCCGTGGAAATGTATCCCTGGGACATTTCCTTCCGGGGATATGTATCAAGCTGCAGACTGGCAGGATCGGCCAGGAATTTACGTTCGATCTCCATGGTTGGTACCTCTTTGGCGGATTTTGACTTTTCATCGGTTCCATTATATACTTGATGGGTATTCACTTCAAGGCTTCGGAACAGGTAATATGGAGTAATATGTAGAATGGAGGAGAAGGGTTATGAGTAAAGTATATGTATTTCTGGCAGAAGGATTCGAGGAGAGTGAGGCAGTCGTGCCCATTGATCTGCTTCGGAGAGCCAGAGTGGAGGTTGTTACAGTGTCGATCACCGAGGAACCGGTTGTAGTCAGCTCCCACGGGCTTCCCATTACTGCGGATACCACGATATCCACGCTGACGGATCCGGCAGATGCGATCTTCCTTCCGGGTGGCCTGAAGGGCACTAACAATCTGAAGGCAAGCGAAGCGGTGGCTGATCAGATCAGAGCACATCTGGATGCAGGGAAATACCTTTCCGCCATCTGTGCAGCGCCTACGGTATACGGCCTGATGGGGATCCTGGAGGGTAAGAAGGCAACCTGCTATCCCGGAAAGGAAGCAGATCTGCTGGGAGCTGAATGGACGGGTGCGGTTCAGACCGTGGCAGTGGACGGGCAGTTTATCACCAGCCGGGGAATGGGTACCTCTATTGATTTCGGTCTGAAGATGATCGAGATCCTGGTATCTGAAGAGAAGGCGCAGGAGATTGCAAATCAGGTGCTCTATCCCAGAGGATGATGATCTGACCGATGGGTATCGGTACATTTAATGACCCAGGATAAGTAAAAAAGTGAGGATAAAAGGAAGTATATGAAACATATCACGGTACGTGACATCGTTAGAGTAACGGAAGGAACTCTCATCTGTATGGGGGAGGAAGAAGAGGAAGGCGCCGCGGAACGCCCGGTGCTTGATCTCTGTATCAATTCCCTGGAGATCAAGGAAGGCGACCTGTTCGTTCCGCTTCTCGGAGAGAACACGGACGGGCACAGATTCCTTGCTTCAGCCATGGAGAAGGCGGCAGCATCCCTGACGGCAAAGGCACCGGAGGAGGTGTATCCCACGCCGGAGGCGATGGAGGCTGCAAAGCAGAGGAAGGACATCCTGATCCGTGTGGCAGATACGGAAAAGGGACTGCAGGATGTGGGTGCCTATATCCGAATGCAGTATGAGCCGCCGGTGATCGGCGTTACCGGAAGCGTGGGCAAGACCACGACCCGTCGTATGATCGCTACAGCCCTCAGTGGCTGCAGAGAGGTTTATGAAACTCCGGGAAATCTGAATTCCCGTTATGGCGTGCCCATTACCACCAGCCGTATGTTGGACCAGCCCTCTGAGGTTGCAGTCCTGGAGATGGGGATCGACCGGATCGGAGAGATGGATATTCTTCAATATGTCGCAAGGCCGGAGATCGCGGTATGCACCATGATCGGTGTATGTCATATGGAATACTTCGGAACACAGGAGGTGATCCGCCGTGAGAAGCTGAAGGTGGCTTCCCGGGATGCCATTCTGTTCCTGAATGCGGATGATCCGCTCCTTCGGGAAATGAAGGGCCAGGCCCTTGCCAAGGAAGTGTATTACTATGGTATGGCAGAGGATGCGGATTATCGGGCAGAGGAACTCCGTCCCGAGGGTGACGGTGTCGCATTTGTCTTCTGTCATGGGGAGCTTCGGATTCCGGTGGTGCTTCCGGTAGCCGGAGATCATAATGTCAGAAATGCAACGGTGGCCATGGCCATCTGTGACTACCTGGGGCTGGACCTTTCAAAGGCTGCCGAGTCCCTGGCGGCATTCCGTCCCATGCGTCAGCTGGTACAGCGGACAGCGGCGGGAACCGTTGTGATCGATGATACTTATAATGCAAGTCCGGATTCCATGAAGGCGTCTCTGCAGGTGCTGTCTTCCCACGCTGCTTCCGGTGTACACTGGGCAGTGCTTGGGGATATGTTCGAGCTGGGAAGCCACGAGAAGGAGCTGCATGCATCCGTGGGCGATGCATTTGCAGGGCTGCATGTGGACAGACTGGTTACGGTGGGAGAGCTTGCGAAGACGCTTGCAGAACATGCAAAGGCGGCCCTGCCTGAACTCGCGGTGCTGTCCTTTGACACTCTCGAGGAGGCAGGTGCTCTTCTGAAGGAACAGCTTGGGGCAGAGGATGTGGTTCTTTTGAAGGCTTCACACGGAATGCATTTTGAGAAGATCGTTGAAGAGATCCTTTCGGATCAGTGATCGCTTTGTTATACATGGGGGGAGATCCTCAAACTACGGAAACGGTTTTGAAACTGACAGGCAGGTCAGCTTCGGAACCGTTTCTTTGTTGTGTGGAAAAAGTGGTGTTGAAAAATGAAAATAATTTTCATTTTCATATTGACATTTCGCATTCTTGTGATAAAATGAAAATCGTTTTCAAATTCTATTCGCGAATAAAGGGCATAACCATGTCATGATTTGGAAAGGACAGGTAGACTGATGGAAGGAAAACCGAATTATAAGACTAAGCAGAGAGCACAGTTGCTGGATTATCTGAAAACCGTTCCGGGACAGCACATCACCGTGAATGATGTATGTGATTATCTTCATCGTCAGGGTGTTACCATCGGACAGACCACAGTATACCGGCAGATGGAACGCATGGTGGATGAGGGTGTTGTGAACAAGTATCTGATCGATGCCAACAGTCCTGCCTGTTTTGAATATGTACCTGAATCAAAGCATATGACAAAGGGGATCTGTTTTCATTGTAAATGTGAGAAGTGCGGAAAGCTGATCCACATGAACTGTGAAGCACTGACCGGGATTCAGGAGCATCTGATGGCAGACCACGGCTTTCAGCTGGATCCGCGTCGCACGGTTTTCTATGGAATCTGCGATGCCTGCAGATAGTATGGATTTTTGTATGAAACAGAAGGAAAGGGTTTGAATGATGAACAAGAAGAATATACTGATCCTGATCATGGCCTTGGTTCTGACGCTTGGCTGCGTGGCATGTGGCTCCAAAGACGGGGCGTCCTCGGCAACATCAACAGCAGGGAAGGATACCGGTGCAAAGCTTAGTGTGGTCACCACCATTTTCCCGGAGTATGACTGGACCCGTGAGATCCTGGGAGAGAATCCGGGCGGTGTGGAGCTGACACTGCTTCTGGACAGCGGTGCCGATCTGCACAGCTATCAGCCGACTGCAGAGGACATCATGAGAATCAGTAAATGTGATCTCTTCATCTATGTGGGTGGAGAATCCGATAAATGGGTGGACGATGCTCTGAAGGAGAAGACCAATCAGAACATGATCGTGATCGACCTGATGGATGTCCTGGGAGACAGCGCAAAGGAAGAGGAAATGGTTGAGGGTATGCAGGAGAGTGAGCATGACCACGATCATGAGGATGCGGATCACGATCATGAGGATGCAGATCACAATCATGAGGATGCGGATCACGACCACGAAGAGGAAGGGCCGGAGTATGATGAACACGTATGGCTGTCTCTGAAGAATTCCATACGTTTTACGGAAGTGATCGCTGACAAACTGGCGGAGCTGGATAAGGAGCATGCGGATACGTATCGTGCAAATGCGAAGAAGTATCAGGAGCAGTTGACAAAGCTGGATGAACAGTATAAGACATTCTTCGACGGAGTGAAGAACAAGACCCTTCTTTTCGGAGACCGTTTCCCCTTCCGCTACATGATCGAGGATTACGGACTTAGCTATTATGCGGCATTTGTGGGCTGCTCGGCAGAAACGGAGGCCAGCTTTGAGACCGTTACTTTCCTGTCAGAGAAGGTGAATGAACTTGGGCTCAGCAGCATTTTCGTTCTGGAGGGCAGTGACCAAAAGATCGCCGAGACCGTAAAGAGTAATACGAAGACAAAGGATCAGAAGATCGTGACGCTGAATTCCATGCAGGGGGTTACCGCAAAGGATATCGAAGCGGGTGCAAACTATATCTCCATCATGGAGGAAAACCTGAAGGCGCTGAAGGAAGGCATGCAGTAAGCGCAGGTTGGGAAAGATAGGTTCAACCTTCAAGTATTGACTTTTTTGCTGGTTATCTGTAATATAATAGCCACAGAGTTTTTTAGGGGAAAATCCTGATAGGAGGCGTACAATGAAGACTTCAGTTTATGTTGAGTTTTACGGTGAGCAGGTCAGCCAGGATGATCTTGTTGCAACAGCAAAGAAGATCTGGGCAGACAGCGGAAAGAAGGCTGCAGACCTGAAGAGCATTGCTCTTTATGTGAAGCCGGAAGAGGATAAGGCTTATTACGTATTTAACGGTGATGAGACAGGATCCTTCCATATCATCAACACACAGAATGACTTCTAGAGAAAAGGAAGGCATTCATCGATTCATGGGGACAGGCCCGGAGAAATGACGGGTCTGTCCCCGTGGTTGTTCTATCCGGTAGATGGGAAAGAGGCGGAGAAGAAATGATAGCGATCATCGATTATGATGCAGGAAATATAAAAAGCGTAGAGAAAGCACTTCAGTATCTGGGGAAGGAAGCGGTTCTGACAAGAGACAGGGACGTGATCCTGTCGGCGGATCATGCCATCCTTCCGGGAGTGGGATCCTTTGGGGATGCCATGGAGAGACTGAGAGGGTACGGACTTGAAGAGGTCATCCATGAGTTTGTGGAGACGGGAAAGCCTTTTCTTGGGATCTGTCTCGGTCTTCAGCTGCTTTTCGGTGAAAGTGAGGAAAGCCCCGGAGTGAAGGGACTTGATCTGATCAGAGGCCGGATCACCAGAATTCCGGAAGGCGACGGAAGAAAGGTTCCGCAGATCGGCTGGAATGACATCACCATCCGTCCGGATTCCCGCCTGTTCCGGGGAGTCCCGGATCACAGCTATGTATATTTCGTTCATTCCTATTATCTGCAGGCGGAGAACCCGGCAGATGTGGCGGCAACTACGGAGTATGGTGTGCATATCGATGCTGCGGTGGAATCCGGAAATGTCTTCGCTTGTCAGTTCCATCCGGAGAAAAGCTCGGATGTAGGATTAAAGATACTGACTAATTTTGTATCACTTTAAGGAAGGGGTCATCTCCATGCATACAAAACGTATCATCCCATGTCTGGATGTAAAAGACGGGCGTGTGGTAAAGGGAGTAAACTTTGTGAATCTCATCGATGCAGGGGATCCTGTTTCCTGTGGGAAGGCTTATGATGCCGCAGGAGCGGATGAACTGGTCTTTCTGGATATTACCGCATCCAGTGACAGGAGAGCCATCGTGGCGGACATGGTGCGCCGTGTGGCTGAGACGGTATTCATTCCTTTCACGGTGGGCGGAGGAATCCGTACCGTGGAGGATTTTCGTGCGATCCTGAGAGAGGGAGCAGATAAGATTGCCGTGAATTCTGCGGCCATCGACAATCCGCAGCTGATCAGTGATGCAGCGGATAAGTTCGGAAGCCAGTGTGTTGTGGTTGCCATCGATGCAAAGCGCCGTGAAAACGGTGACGGCTGGACCATCTATAAGCATGGCGGTCGTCTGGACTGCGGAATCGACGCTGTTGAGTGGGCGGCAAAGGCAGACCGGTTAGGAGCAGGGGAGATCCTGCTTACCAGTATGGACTGTGACGGAACGAAGAACGGATATGACCTGGAACTGACCCGTGCAGTATCGGAGGCAGTATCGATTCCGGTCATTGCATCCGGCGGAGCCGGGACGGTGGAACATTTTTATGATGCCGTAACGGAAGGAAAGGCGGATGCGGCCCTGGCAGCATCGCTGTTCCATTTTAAAGAGCTGGAAATAAGGGAGGTTAAGGAAGCGCTCCGTGCAAGGGGTGTATCCGTAAGATTATGATAGAGTATCAATTTCGCAGACTGTCCGTAGAAGAGTATTTGGGACTTCGCGCTTCCGTGGGCTGGAAATCCCTGTCACCCAGGCAGGTGGATGCTGCCATCAACGGATGTAAAGCCATGGTTTGTGCCATGGATACGGAGACCGGTGAAGTGGTGGGCATGGGACGTCTGGTGGGTGATCTGCTGGTGATCATGAATATCCAGGACCTGATCGTCCGTCCGGATTACCATGGCAGAGGGATCGGTTCGGAGCTGATCCGTCATCTGCGCGAAAAGGCGGCGGAGATCCTGGAACCGGGTGAGGAGCTGATGTTCACCCTGATGTGTGCGAAGGGGCGGGAACGGTTCTATGAGAAGAACGGGTTTATCGCAAGACCTACACCGGATCTTGGACCCGGTATGATCATGTACCTCCATGAAGAGGATGGGGGAAGCAGGGGAGAATAGTCCGTCATTGGAAAAGAAGAAAAAGAAGAAAAAATGGATTCATACACGTCATCAGGTGATCTGGATCATGGCAAAACCAATCGTTTTTTTGCTGGCCAGGGTCCGATATGGCTTTCACTATCAGAAGGTTTCGAGAAAAGAGTACAGACAGTCGCTGGTCCTCAGTAATCATCAGTGCACCTACGATCAGTTTTTCCTGTTTCTCAGCTTCCCGAAGCCTGTCTATTTTATTGCCAGCGAGGCCATTTTTTCAAAGAGTATCTTCGGAAGATTCATGTGCTGGGTCGCTGCACCGATCCCTATCAAGAAATCGACAAGTGATGTCCGTACGGTTTCCAATATCCTGCAGGTGGTAAAGGAAGGCGGTTCCATCGCTATTTTTCCGGAAGGGAACCGAAGCTATGCAGGTCCTCCGGTATATATCAAAAAGACGGTTGCGAACCTGGCCAAGAAGCTGAAGATCCGGTTGGTGCTGTATAATATCAGGGGTGCCTATGGCGTGGACCCCCGTTGGAGCGACAGAATTCGGAAAGGGCGCTGCAGTGGAGAGATCGCAAGGATCCTGGAACCGGAAGAATTAAAGGAAATGTCGGTGGATGAGATCTACGAGGTGATCGTATCCACATTGGGGCTGGATGATCATGACTATCCCCAGAAGCTCAAAGCCGGCCATCTGGCAGAGCATCTGGAACGTGTCATCTATGTGTGTCCGAAATGCGGGCTTTCCACATTTTCCGGAAAGAAAGATCTGATCAGCTGCAACGGCTGCGGTCTTACGGCAGAGTATCAGCCGGATCTCAGCTTCCGTGGGATCGATGGAGAATTTCCGTATAAGAATGAGGCAGAGTGGTATGCGGCACAGGAGGATGCCGTTCGAAGCCTTGACAGAAACGCCTACCTGGAGAAGGTGGCGTATGAGGATGAGATCTCCCTGCATCGGGTCATCCCCTATCAGAAGGCAGTGTGCATGTCGGGGCATGTGAAGCTGTCGCTCTATTCGGATCGTTTGGAGCTTTGCGCGGTGGATGGGAATGTGCCGAAGTGCATCCCATATGAAGAAGTGGAATCCATGACGGTGCAGAATGCGAATATCCTTCTGGTGTTCATGAAGAACTCGGATATGTACCGGATCATCGGCAAT
>CADBRW010000129.1 GCA_902797155.1 uncultured Lachnospiraceae bacterium | reverse complement strand
GCCTCTCAGGGCATGCAGCGGCTGGACGGACATTTTCCTTTATCCGGGCTACCGTTTCCGGGTAGTGGACGGTCTGATCACGAATTTTCATCTGCCGCAGTCCACGCTGATCATGCTGGTTTCGGCCTTCTATGACCGGGAGCATGTGTTGGAGGCATATCGGACAGCAGTGGAAGAGCGGTATCGGTTCTTCTCCTTCGGAGATGCCATGCTGCTGCTATAATTATGGAGAAAGGAGCGACGGGAATGAGAGAACATTTTCATACAGGGAAATGGCGGTTCGTCCTGCTGCTCCTTCTTTTGATGCTTACAGCCTGTGGAAAGAAGGAGGCTGTGACGGAGGAGGGCCCCAGTGAAGAGGAGCTGATCGCCGGATATGAGAACAAGAAGGACTACGTGGTGACGACCCGGCCGGATTCGGTGGTGTACCGTCTGCCGGATGAGTCTTCGGAAGTTTACATAACATTAAAGCCGGGAGTAAATCTGAAGCGGACCGGTACCAGAGATGAGTGGACCAGGATCCGTCTGAATGATACAAGTCTGTATATCAAATCCGAAAATGTAAAGGAAACGAAGGTTGACTGGCTCAAGGAGAAGGAGATGAAGAAGAACAGTCATGTGGTCTTCATCGATCCGTCCAAGCAGATCTATGCGGATAAAACTCCGGAGTCGCTGTTTCCCGGCGGGGATGCGGAAACGCAGGGAAAACCCAGAATGTCAAGCGCATCCATCGGAACGGGAACGGGACATTTTGAATATGATGTGACACTGGAGGTGGCAGAAAGGCTGAAGAAGGAGCTGGAACTGAGAGGTTATACCGTGATCCTTTCCAGAACGGCCGGAACCACCAGTATCAGCAATTCCGAGCGGGCTGTTGCCGGAAATCACAGTGATGCCGAGATCATGATCCGCCTGATGGCGCACGGTTCATCAAATAAAGAGACCAACGGTGTCTATTCGCTTATTGCTTCGGCAAAGAATCCTACAAATTCCGCCATGTATCAGGAGAGCTTCTATCTGGCCAATTCCCTGGTGACGGAAACCTGTACGGATACGGAAGCAAAACGCCTGGGAATCTATCAGACGGATAAGATGGTATTCCTGAACTATGCAACGAAACCCACAGCAGCGATCCAGCTGGGATTCCTGTCTAATGAGGAAGAGGATAAGAAGCTTTCTGACGGAGATTATCAGGAGAAGCTGGCAGAGGGTCTGGCGGACGGAGTGGACGCGTATTTTGCATATAAAGACGGGGAATAAAAGGGCATAACAGCCGGTACGGGGCAGGGCCTCTGGGTAACATAAAACAGCAATTTACATAATTCTAAAGGGGTATAATTCCTAAATTATACCTCTTTTTTGTGCATTTTATACAAAAAAGATCTATGGGATTCTCAAATGATTGTAAGTGATTCTATTGACGCAAATATTACAAAATGATACAATGCTCATGTAATAATTTCGTAACAAATTAGGCGCTTTTGAAACATTTGTAAGGGAATAGTAATACTGTGAGCCGTAAAACAAGGTTAAAGCTGAATAGATTAAAGTTTAATCTGAGGAGATATGTCTTCTCAGGACGTTATTTCGTTCGGAATGCGCTGATCGTGATGATCCTTGCGACAGTTGTCTCCATCGGAGTTGTGGGCATCAGCCTTCTGAAGACTGAGAAACAGGAGGAAGCAGAGGCGGCAGAGGCAGCAGAGACCACCGGTGAGATCACGGTTCTGCATGTGGATGAGCCCAGCATGATCGCAGATATCTCCCGTACGGAGCTTGATAAGATCATTAAGGATGAGCAGAAGGTTGAGGTTTCCGCAAAGGAAGCGGTTGTTCTGGCTCAGACCAAATACGATATGACAGGCAAATTCATTGCCACGGAGGATGCGGTAAATATCCGTACCACCGCTTCCGAGGACGGAAACATTGTGGGACGTCTATATAAGGGCGGTTCCGGTGAAGTTCTGGAAGCCGGAAAAGAATGGACGAAGATAAAGTCCGGTGATGTCACCGGCTATGTGGCAACACAGTATATCGTCACCGATCTGGCAGCATCTGAGAAGGTGGAGGAGCTGAGAGGTGCCATTGCAACCGCGACGGCTCAGAATGTCTGCATCCGTGCCGAAGGAGATGGAGAAGCTGATATCCTCTATCTGGCAGCACAGGGCGAGAAGTTCATTGTTAATAAGGACCGTAACGTGGCAGGCTGGTATGGCGTACGCCTTGATGACGGAACCTACGGTTATATTTCTACAGAGTTTGCAACGATCGAGGATGCTTTTTCAACTGCAGTCAGCGTTGACCGGATCGACAGTGTAAAGGCAGCGAAAGAGGAGATTGCCGATAAGGTACTTGCCGGGAAAGAGGAAGCCGGGAAGGAAGAGGAAGAGAAGGCGGAGGAATCCGAAGAGACTCAGTCCGAATCCGATGAGAAGACGGCTGAAGTAAAAGAAGAGAAGCAGCCTGAAAAACAGGAAGAAAAGAAAGAAGAGAAGACCGAAGAGAAGAAGATCGAAGAGACAACTGAAAAGCAGGAGTCCGAAGAGGTAAAGGAAGAAAAGAAAGAAGAAGAAAAGGAAGAGCAGCAGGAGGAGCCTGTGGAGGCTGAAGCAAGTGACCTGTATCTTCTTGCAGCCATTGTCTACTGCGAAGCAGGTGCAGAGCCTTATGATGGGCAGCTTGCAGTGGCAAATGTAGTCCTGAACCGTCTCAGAACCGGTAAGTGGGGCAGCACACTGGAAAGCGTGATCTATGCACCCTATCAGTTCACAGGCTGTCAGATGTCCTCATTTAAGACGGCACTGAAGACAGGAGGAACCTCGTCCTGCCTGAAGGCAGCACAGGAAGCACTGAACGGAAACAACAATGTCCCCGGATATCTGTATTTCCGTCCGTATAAGAATGTGGCACTGGATAAGCTGAATGATTATCAGATCATCGGTACCCACGTATATTACAGAAACTAATTGGGAAGAGATCCCCTTACGAAAGCGCAAAAACAGGGACGGTTCCGGACAGTCCGGAACCGTCCCCGTTTTTTGCGCCTCGGCGGAGGAATAACAGAAGAGACAGGATGGGGTCTGACCCCAGCCTGTCTCTTCTGTTATCTTTTGCTATGTCAGGGGATTTATTTGCCTTCGCGCTCCTGATCCAGCATTGCACGAACCTTCATCGGAAGTCCGAAGAGGTTGATGAATCCGCTTGCATCCTTGTGGTCATACAGATCACCGGTGGTGAAGCTTGCGATGGACTCGGAATACAGAGTGTACGGTGATGTGGTTCCGGCCTTGATGATGTTGCCCTTGTACAGCTTGAACTTCACGGTACCGGTTACACGCTCGTCGGTCTTCTCTACGAAAGCCTGCAGAGATTCACGCAGCGGGCAGAACCATTTTCCTTCGTAAACCAGGTCTGCGAACTTGATTCCGATGTGACGCTTGAAATCCAGAGTGTCGCGGTCAAGTACCAGCTCCTCCAGCTGCTTATGAGCCTCCATGAGGATGGTTCCGCCGGGTGTCTCATACACGCCACGGGACTTCATACCTACTACACGGTTCTCCACGATATCGATGATACCGACACCGTGCTTTCCGCCCAGTCTGTTCAGCTCGCGGATGATATCGGAAACCTTCATTTCCTTACCGTTTACTGACTTCGGAACGCCTGCTTCAAAGGTCATCTCAACATACTCGCCTTCGTCCGGTGCTTCGTCCGGAGCAACTCCGAGAACAAGAAGATCCTTGTAATTCGGCTCATTTGCAGGAGACTCCAGCTCCAGACCTTCATGGCTGATGTGCCAGATGTTACGGTCACGGCTGTAGCTGTGCTTTGCGTCGAAAGGAAGATCG
>CADBRW010000128.1 GCA_902797155.1 uncultured Lachnospiraceae bacterium | reverse complement strand
TGCGGCCAAGGCTTCGGAGAAGACGGCACCGGCTCCTGCGAAGGAAGAGGAGAAGGAACCCGAGTATAAGGAAGAGGTGGATTCCGTTGCTCTGGTACGGATGCTGCAGGCGGCTAAGGCAGATGATGCGAAGGCCCTTTCCTCCGAGCTCCGCCATATCCGAGGATATCGTTACGGCACGGAGGACACGGAGTTCCTGCAGGCTCTTGAGGAGCAGATCAATGAGAATAACATGGAGGCGATCCTTGATATGATCGGCACCTATGTGGAGTTGAAGAAGAAGTAGATTGTACTTTATTTTGTACAATTATTTCCGAAAAATTTGTTTACAAAAAGGGTACGGTTTCTGTATACTCAGCTTGGATGGTATTCGAAAGAAACTGTACCCTTTGAATTTCATAGGAAATGCGCATCGATTGCTTTCATGAAAAGGGGGTGATCGTATGAGGATTGGATTTTATGGTGCCGGCCGTGTCGGCTGTACGCTGGGACGGTACATGAAGGAGCACGGGCTCTCTGTCACGGGATATTACAACCGGACGAAGGAGCGGGCGGATGAAGCGGCACGATGGACCGATACTATCAGCTACGAATCAGTCAGTTCGTTACTCGAGGAAAATGATGCGTTGTTTCTGACAGTCAGTGATCAGGCGATCCCTTCCGTGGTGGAGGAACTCGGCTTTTCAGGATCACTATCGGGTAAGCTCCTGTGCCACTGTAGTGGCGCGCTTTCCTCCGGCGTCTTTGCCGGAACCGGAGCATATGGTTATTCGATCCATCCCCTATATGCAATTTCAAACAGAGAAACGGCGTACGAAACCCTGTCCAATGCTTATTTTACCGTGGAGGGAGATGAGCGTTATCTGGATTTCTGGTTACAGACGCTGAAGGATATGGGACTTATGTGCCGGCCCATTTCCGCGGAAGCGAAGGTGAGGTATCATGCATCGGCGGTAATGGCCAGTAATCTGGTCTGCGGACTCTACGCTGCGGCAGCCGAAGAACTGGAACGCTGCGGCTTCACCGCGGAAGAAGCGGAGAAGGCACTGGCGGGACTCTTTCTGGACAATGCCCGTGGCATCGCCGAGAAGGGACCTGTGACCCAGCTGACAGGACCTGCGGAACGTGGCGATGCGGCCACGGTGCGCGGACACCTGGAGGTTTTGGAGGGAGAACAAAGGGAGCTGTATCGTGAGCTTTCCGGGAAGGTTCTCCGTATCGCCGGGCAGAAGCATCCGGAGAAGGATTATTCGGAACTTTACAGATTATTGAACAAAAAGGAGGGTGGCGTATGAAGAACACGGTTGTTACATTTCAGCAGATGAAGGAAAGAGGCGAGCGAATCTCCATGCTGACCGCTTATGATTATTCTACGGCAAAGCTGGAGGACAGCGCAGGAGTCAATGCGATCCTGGTTGGAGATTCCCTTGGAAATGTGATGCTGGGCTATCCGGACACCATTTCCGTGACCATGGAGGATATGATCCATCACGGAGCTGCGGTTTCCCGCGGGGCCGAGAATGCGCTGGTGGTGATCGATATGCCCTTTATGTCCTATCAGACCTCTGTCTATGATGCGGTTGTGAATGCCGGGCGTCTGATGAAGGAAGGACGCGGTGGGGCTGTAAAGCTGGAAGGCGGTGAGGAGGTGTGCCCGCAGATCAAGGCCATTACCCAGGCCAGCATTCCGGTCATGGCTCATTTGGGGCTGACACCGCAGTCCATCAACGTGTTTGGCGGGTTCAAGTCCCAGGCCAAGGAGCTGGAGCCGGCGAAGAAGCTGATCCGTGACGCTCTTGCTGTACAGGAGGCAGGTGCCTTCGCGGTAACACTGGAATGCGTGCCGGCAAGACTTGCGGAGGTGGTCACAAAGCTGCTTCGCATCCCCACCATCGGTATCGGTGCTGGCGCAGGCTGCGACGGACAGGTCCTGGTATATGCGGATATGCTTGCAATGTTCAGTGATTTCCGCCCGAAGTTCGTGAAGGCATTTGCAAATGTGGGAGATGTCATGAAGGAAGGCTTTAAGGCCTACGACGAAGAGGTGAAGGCAGGCACCTATCCTGCAGAGGAACACACCTATGCCATGAAGGATGAGGTATTTGCCGAGATCCGGGCATATGCAGATACATTTAAAAAGTGATCGGATCCATGGCTGTAAGCCGGAGAATCCCGAGTGATAAGGAGGAAGAGAAGATGAAGATCGCAACCACAGTTGCAGAGGTAAGAGAGATCGTAAAGGGCTGGAGAGCGGCAGGAGAGACGGTAGGCCTTGTGCCCACCATGGGCTTCCTGCATGCAGGACATCAGAGTCTGATCGCAGCCAGCGTAAAGGGAAATGACCGGACGGTTGTCAGCGTGTTCGTAAATCCGACCCAGTTCGGACCCAACGAGGATCTGGCAAGCTATCCCAGAGACCTGGACCGGGATGCTGCTCTGTGCGAGAGCACAGGCGCGGACCTGATCTTTCACCCGGAACCGTCTGAGATGTATCCGGAAGGCTTTGTTACCTATGTGGACATGAACGGACTGACCAATCATCTGTGCGGACTGTC
>CADBRW010000127.1 GCA_902797155.1 uncultured Lachnospiraceae bacterium | reverse complement strand
TCCGGTGCCTTCGGCGGCTCTGCCTGCTTCGGTGCTTCCGGTGCCTTCGGCGGCTCTGCCTGCTTCGGTGCTTCCGGCGCCTTCGGAGCTACGCCCTGTGGCGGCATTCCCATCGGTGCACCTTGCGGCATTCCCATCGGCGGTACGCCCTGCGGTGCTCCCTGCGGCATTCCCATCGGCGGTACGCCCTGCGGTGCTCCCTGTGGCATTCCCTGCGGTGCTCCCATCGGCATGCCCTGCGGCATTCCCATCGGTGGTACACCCTGCGGTGTCTTCGGCGGTTCTGCCTGCTTCGGTGCTTCCGGTGTTTTCGGTGGCTCTGCCTGCTTCGGTACTTCCGGTGCCTTCGGCGGTTCTTCCATCTTCGGTGCCTTCGGCGGCTCTGCCTGCTTCGGTGCTTCCGGTGCCTTCGGCGGTTCTTCCATCTTCGGTGCTTCCGGCGCCTTCGGCGGCTCTGTCATCTTCGGTGCTTCCGGTGCCTTCGGCGGTTCTGCCTGCTTCGGTGCTTCCGGTGCTGCGCCCTGGGGCATTCCCATCGGTGTGCCCTGCGGCATTCCCATCGGTGCTCCCTGGGGCATTCCCATTGGTGCTCCCTGCGGCATTCCCATCGGTGCTCCCTGCGGCATTCCCTGCGGTGCTCTGCCCTGCGGTGCCATTCCCTGTGGCGGCATTCCCTGCGGTGCCATTCCCTGCGGCGGCATTCCCTGCGGCGGCATCCCCTGACCAAACGGCATTCCCTGTGGCGGCATTCCCTGCGGTGCTCTGCCCTGCGGCATTCCCATCGGTGCTCCCTGCGGTGGCATTCCCATCGGTGCTCCCTGCGGCGGCATTCCCTGACCAAACGGCATTCCCTGCGGCGCACCATTTGTCATCTGTCCGGCTGCACGATTTCTCATAACCTCCATGCGGTTCACCTTGCCGGGGCCGGCTTCTGCGCCCGTCATGGAGAGAAGTTCATTAACCAGCTTAAGGAAACGCTCCAGATTGAACTGGTACGCATTGATCTCACTCAGCAGTCTTGCGACATAATTGTCACGGTCTGCCTCTTCAAATTTCATTTTCGAAATGAGTCCCCTGAAAAATGTGGGAACCTCAGTCATATCAACAGAATCCTGTTTAATAGGAAGAAGCATGCATATCGTCTGCGCGTTCTGCGGATTTACATAGATCACATCCTCGTCCTTAACGATGCAGCTGACAGGAATCCCCTGAGAGCCTGCCGAAAATGTGGTTGCTAGATTCTTAACAAGTGTAAGAACCTCCTGCTTTCCAAGAACCTTCTGAATATGAGTGGAAAGCGTCGGAAAATCCGGCACGTTCACCAACATCATTTTCTGCCCGCTGACCTCTGCAGGCTGCATATACATCATGCCCGGAACCTGTGTTGTTCTGGAACGGTCCACTGCCCGCTCATCGACCACATCAGCCACCTGAACCTGATATTTCAGGGTCTGATATCCATTCATCCGGTCAACATCAATACGATACTTCTTCATGCTACATTTCCCCCAATCTTAGTACTTAAACAAGAATTCCTCATCACCCAGACGGATCCTGGTGTTGTTGCCAAGGAGAACTTCTTCTCCGTCTTCCAGTTCCTTGCCATTTACATAGGTGTGATTTGTGGACTTGTTATCCTTGATGTAATATCCGTCATCCTTCTTTGTGATGATGGCGTGCTGTCTTGAGATCGCGCCGTTGCCGCTTACATGGTAATCAACGCCCCGGTTTGCCTTTCCGATCTTGAAGACATTCTTGGTGATCATGGTCCGCTCTTCCGTAGTTTCCCGGATCAGATACGGATTCACCTTGATCGCCGACACATCCGCTGCTGCGGGTGCTGCCACTACAGGAGCCTCTTCCTTCTTGGCCTTTGCCTTGGATTTCGACTTCTTGTCCGTTGCATCCTCATCGGAAGCCGCTACAGCCTGGATATCCTCAGTGACAACATTTCTCTTCTCTTTTGCATTCTTGGACTCCTGTGAAACTGCCTTCACATCTTCCGATCTAAGCAGATCTGTGGCGTCGTGGTCGCCTGTTTCCTGAACGATCTCAGCCTCCTGTGCAGCAGCATTCTGGATGATCGCCGCACGGCTGACCTTGATATTCTTGGTGTTGGATCTGGCGCCACGGGTTGCCTGCTTTGCTTCCTCGGCAAGACGCTTAGCCTTCTCGGCAAGCTCCTCAAGCGTAGGCTCGGCCGGTTCCTCGGGCTCTGCAGTTTCTTCTTCCGCCTCTTCTTCAGCTTCTTCAGCCTCTTCCTCAACAGCTTCCTCAGCCTCTTCCCCGGCAGCCTCTTCAACCGCTTCCTCTTCAGGCTCTTCGGTCTCAGCGTCTGTCATTTCCACTTCATCATCTTCTTCATCGTCGCCGATCTCCGGAAGGGCTTCATCCGATCCTGCAAGATCATTCATGAAGTTGGAGATATCCTTCTCTTCCGGTTCCGGAACCACGCTGTCCACAATTTCTCCGTCCTCAGTTGAGATATCACCCTGTGCATCAAACTCGATTCCGTCATCCTGCATCAGTGCCTCGGTAAGTCCGATCAGATTACGAAGATTGAAGGTGTCGCCGTTGATAAATGCGAGAAGTGTTCCGACGTAAGCCACATCACCTTCCAGATCATATTTGAAATTTGCAATCAGCTGGCGGACAAAGCTCTTGAATTCCGTAGATACGGATGCTTCTCCCTCGACCGGGAGGCAGATGAACTGCATGCCCATAGAATCCTGATCAACGTATATGAAATCCTTGTGAAGGAGGATATAAGCCAGATGCAGGGCCTGCTCCTTGCATTCGATCAGGCCAAGGGCAATATTCCTCAACACCTTGAGAACCGTTTCCTTACTTACCACACCGGATGTATATTTCTGCAGAGACACTTTTCCCGAAATGTCATAGGTGAGATAATCATAATCCTCATCCTGCTCGAAAATGACTCTTACCAGTTGGTCTGAGCCTTCCTCCTCCATGAAATCCAGCGTGTCCTCGTCCAGTTCCATACCATCACCCAGAATATAGGTCAGGTATCTTTCCTTTCCGATGGTTTTTGCATGAAAGCTGAAACTTCTCATTTTCTACTTCCTCCCCTTTATCGTCACTAAAATTTAAGTCCTTAGATCATTTATTCGGAGTCATCATCCTCTTCTTCAGAGGCCTCCTCCTTCTTCATCTCCTCTACCGTCTTACCGTTGGAGCTTTCATGCTCATCGTAGGTCTCGAAGAACGCATGCTCGCCCGTATCTTCATTCACGATACGATAGTAGTAATACTTATGCTCTGTTGGATTCAGGACCGCCTCGATGCAGGCAAGACCCGGATTGCAGATGGGGCCCACCGGCAGACCGGTGTACTTGTATGTATTGTACTTGGATTCCACCTCCAGATCCTCGTAGGCCACTTCATCCTTGTCATACATACCCTTCGTAATGGGGTACAGTACGGTGGAGTCGATCTGAAGCAGCATTTCCTCCTTCAGACGGTTATCGATTACGCCGGCGATCACAGGGCGCTCGTCCGGAATCCGGCACTCTCTCTCGATCATGGACGCCTTCGTGATCACCTCGTAGGAATTCATTTCCAGTTCTTCAGCCTTCGCCTGAAGCTCTTCGTTGTAGTAGATCTGGAAGGTATCAAGCATCCAGTCCACGAGAGACTCCGCTGTTGTTTCCTTCGTGATATCGTAGGTGGCCGGGAAAAGATAGCCCTCCAGCCTGTATCGCACATCCACTCCTACAGGAACATCCTCCAGGAATGGGAATTTCGTCTTGGTAACGGACTTGCAGGCGTTAATAAACTCTTCCGCCGTACAGATATCCTGTTCCTCACACCGGGCCGCGATCTGGTCGATGGTAAAGCCCTCGGGAACCACCAGCTTCTGAAGTACGCCGCCGGTCTCGTCCTCCTTGGACATCACCGCCATCATATCAAGGGTGTTCATTCCCGTATTCAGCGTATACGTTCCATGTCTCAGCTTTCCACGGTATTCCGAATCCTGAAGCCTGTCCACGAACGCTCCTTCATACTGGATGAGCCCGTTCTTATGGAGAATGTGTGCGATCTGCTTTACGGATGCATTCTCCGGGATCACGACCTTCACATCATGACCGCTGGTCGTGGATGTGTTGTTCAGCTCTGCGTCATACGCCTTCTTGTACTCTTTGATCCTGGTCATCACGATCATTCCCAGTGCCAATGCGGCACAGACGCCGATCATGAACTTGATAAATTTGATTGAAAACCTGCCCGGGGTCATATCCCGAACCCTCCCGAAATATAGTAAAATTTTAAAA
This sequence comes from uncultured Lachnospiraceae bacterium, assembly GCA_902797155.1. Classification (GTDB taxonomy): domain Bacteria; phylum Bacillota; class Clostridia; order Lachnospirales; family Lachnospiraceae; genus Eubacterium_Q. Next base: position 675 of record CADBRW010000127.1, on the reverse strand, counting down.
AAGGGCATACTTGCACTAAGTTTACAATAATGCTATCATATAATAGCATCTTTTAAGAGAAATTTCAAGGAAAGAAGGGCATTATTTTGGCAAATCCAATTGTAACGATCACTATGGAAGACGGCGGCGTGATGAAAGTGGAATTATACCCCGAGATCGCGCCCAACACGGTAAACAATTTCCTCTCTCTGGCAGGAAAAGGCTTTTATAACGGCCTCTGTTTCCACAGAGTCATCAGCGGTTTCATGATCCAGGGCGGTGACCCGGACGGACGCGGAACCGGCGGTCCCGGCTACTCCATCAAGGGTGAGTTCTCCGGGAACGGAGTGAAGAATGACCTGAAGCATACCCGCGGCGTCATCTCCATGGCACGCTCCATGCGTCCCGACTCCGCAGGCTCCCAGTTCTTCATCATGCATCAGGATTCTCCGCACCTGGACGGACAGTATGCAGCCTTCGGAAAGCTGATCGAGGGTGAAGATGTGCTGGACAATATCGCCCACACCAAGACCGGCTGGGGCGACAAGCCGATCCAGCCGCAGGTTATGAAGACCGTGACGGTGGAAACCTTCGGAGTAAGTTATCCCTCACCGGAGACCATCAGCGAATAAAGTGTCACATCGTGTCATCTGATGACACATAGAAAAGGATCCGCACCGTACAACATTTCATGTT
>CADBRW010000126.1 GCA_902797155.1 uncultured Lachnospiraceae bacterium | reverse complement strand
TTGGAGCTGCTTCCGGACCCTGCCGACGGAGCATCATAGGATGCCCAGTCATAATAAGCGGTGAGACCGGTTGCCCCGTTAAAGGGACGAAGCCATTCATCAACACCCTTGCCGTTCCATGCATTCATCATGATCTTGCCCGGTGTACGCGGGATATCACGGGTTGCGGTATAAACAGCCTTTCCGTCAACATACCAGGTAATGGCACCCTGGGACCAGTTGAATCCATAGGTATGGAAGGACTGGGAAGCATCAAATCCCAGATTGTACAGGTACTCATGGTTTGCAACGCCGTTGGTGTAGTAATTGAACTGTACCTTCGTGGTGTCATAGCCCAGGAACTCGATATCGATCTCATCCCACTGTGTCCCGTCGGAGGGACCTGTGTAGGTAAAGAAGGAGGATACCACTCCCGGATTCTTGATAGGCTTCATGCTGACCTGATACAGGCCGTAACCGAAGTATTCCTTGGTGCGGTACTCACCTGCGGTGTATCCGCTCCAGTCTCTGTCAATGGTGATCGCCATCTGGCCGCCGTTGAACTTTACATTTCCGGGCTTCCACGTGCAGTCGAACATACCGCCGTTTGACCAGTTGGACTTCTCAAACTTACCGGTATCATCATAATCGAAAGCCATCCCATAATGAGAGCCGTTCCATGCGGAAGCCGCTTCCGCCTGCTCAGCCTTGCCGATCTGCAGACTTCCGACTGCAAGAAGCGCACTGAGCGCACATACTAAAAAACCTTTCCTTTTCATTCCAATCTCCTTTTCCCCGGCGTAACCGCCGAATGATCCGGGGTCTTTCCCCATAATTCTCTGTCGGTACGGCTTCCCCAAAAATCATGCCGTACCCCATTTGCATGACCGGAACTGCAGTTTCCCGTCACACTGTCTCTGTAACCCGGGTCAGATTTCTTAGTATCCTCAATATAATACATGGAAACAGGAATCTATATAACTTTCATTACGCTTTTTACGTTCTAATGACTAAAATGCCACATTTTTCTGAAAAAAGACAGAAAAATGTGGCACTTCAACAAAAATTATAGGTATAGAACGCCAATTCACACGATTATTTTTTCCTGTACAGTGAACGAAGGGCCGGGTCTCCATAGAATCCGACGATCAGTGTTCCCGGTCCCACCGACGAACCCACGCCGGACTCCACATAACCAAACCGGTAGACCGGCTGCACATTTTTGATCCTCTCACGGATCATCTCTCCCAGCTGCTTTGCCTCCTCCAGGCAGTCCGCATGGGCGATTCCGATCTCCGGATGCTTATCGGTCCACGCATACTGCGCCACCAGCTCAGCCACCCGCTCCATGGAGCCTTTCCGCCCCCGTACCTTCTCAAGTGCAATATTATTGCCTACCTCATCATTTACCACGATGGGCTTGATGCTGAAGACGCCGCCAAAGAAAGCCGCTGATGCGCTGACGCGTCCTGCATTTCGAAGATAGGTCAGGCGGTCCACAGTACCAACGACGTTAAAGCACAGCTTCTCAGCCTCGATCCAGGTCTCCACCTCCTCCATGCTCTTCCCCTGATCCCGCATCCTGCAGGCTTCGATCAACATCAAGGCCAGCGGATAGGTACAGTTGCAGCTGTCCACGCAGTGAATCTTCGCATCCGGATACTCCTTCTCCAGGCGTTTGGCCGCGGCGATGCTTTCCTTCACCGAGCCTGAAAGCGCACCTGTACAGGAAATGGAGAGCACGTCCTCTCCCGCCTCCAGCGCTTTCCTGAAAGCCTTCTCATAATCCGCCGAGGTAGCCTGTGAGGAACGGAGCTTCGCCCCCGCCCGGATGGCGTCGTAATACTCCTTAGCTCCGATTTTCGTCCAGTCGCAGCTGGCCTCGTACTCCTTATCATTAAGGAAAAAATGCATGGGAATGATCCCGGCGATGCCTTCCTCCTCCATCTCCCGGGTAGTCAGATTACAGCTGGAATCCGAAAAAATAGCAAAACGTTTCATAAATACCCCCTCGCTCATTCCAGGATCACGATCAGATCATACACCTCCTGCTGACCGTCAATCTCATAGAATTCCTTATCCGGCCACAGTTCCCGGAAAAGCATTCTTACTCCTTCTTTATCCTCCTCCGATGCATCCTCACCGAAGATCACGGTCGCGATCTCCCGCTCAGCAATGCCCATCTTCACACAGAGCTCCTTCAACACCGTCACCTTATCCGGGGAACTGCTGAGCATCTGCCGGTCTGTCAGGCCCACATATTCCTCTTCCGAAACGGAAAGCTCCCCGCCGCGGTACTCGCGACTGGCCTTACATACCATTCCTGTGGCCACATACTCCATATTTGTGATGAAACTGTCTCTCACCTCTTCTGCCGTATCAAAACTGATATCCAGCATGGACATGGCCGTGTAGGCCTGTCCCAGGCTCCTGGACGGGATCACGTAAACCTCAGAATCCGTATACATACCCGCAGCCTGCTGTGCCGCCAGGAAAATGTTGGAGTTATTCGGGAATACGAATATGGCGTCCGCATTCAGCCGGTCAAAGCACTCCAGGAAGTCCTGGGTGGACGGGTTCTTCGTCTGTCCGCCCTCCAGGATTTCATCCGCGCCCAATTCCCGAAAGACAGCCTTGATTCCCTCCCCGCTGGCGACAACGCAGGTTGCGTATCTGCAGCGGCTTTTCTTCACAGTCGGGATCATATCCTTCTTCTTTGCTTCCAGCTGTTCCACATGGTTGTTATGCTGAAGCATCATATTCTCGATCTTGACCGTCAGGAATTCACCGAACTGCTGGCAGAATTCCAGTGCCTTTGACGGTGTCATGGTGTGTACATGCACCTTCACGATGGAACCGTCCTTGAAAGCAACGATGGAATCTCCCAGTGTGGAGAGATACTCGATGATCACATTCTCATCAAACCGCTCCACATCCACCTTGGAACGCATCAGCCTGAGCAGGAATTCCGTACAGTAACCGAACTCCAGAACACTGTCTTCCGTGAAGAGCCCCAGATCAAGCTTCGGTGTCCCGGATATCGCCGGCTGAATATCTTCCGCTTCCGACTCACCGCGTACAGCCGCAGCTGCGCCCTCGACGATCATGAGAAGACCGGCGCCCCCACTGTCCACCACACCCGCTTCCTTCAAAACATCCAGAAGCTCCGGCGTATTCTCCAGCGAATCACGCATGACATTCAGCAAATGTGACGCATACTCTCCCAGTGTGGTCTCCTCATCTGCAAATCCCATCATCTGAGCTGATTCACGGGCAACGGTGAGGATCGTTCCCTCCACCGGTGACATGACGGTTTCATACGCCCTGTTCACACCGGAATGAAAGGCCTGCGTCAGTTCCGGCAGGGTAACCTTCTCCTTCTCCCCGAGTCCGGTACTGATGCCATAGAATATCTGGGACAGGATCACCCCGCTGTTTCCCCGGGCTGCCAGAAGCATCCCCCTGGCCAGAGCCCCTGCCTTCTTCCACAGGATGTGACTCCTCTCACGTTCCATCTCCCGGATCCCGCCTTCAAGCGTCAGATACATATTGTCACCGGTATCCCCATCAGGGATGGGAAATACATTCAGGTCATTTACCGTCTGGATATTACGTTTCAGTCCGGAGACCCCACTCCGTATGAAGCCCTCGAACATGGAACCGTCTATGTATTTATAATCACTGTAATTCATGATCTCTTGTTTCCTGTTCCTATGGTCTTACGGAAGCACCGCCTGCGCTTATTCTCTCTTCTTTCAAAATGCTTCAGAAGATTCAACACATTGTAATTATCCTCCAGCATGAGGTTCGTCTCCAGATGATGCAGATCCCCCTCGCAGAGACGGTTGATCAGAAGACCGATCATCAGCATGACCACACCTCTTGCCTCATACTCCGGAAGAACTCCGATGAGGCCCAGATCCAGAACCTTCGGATGTTTCTTTGCTTTCAGGAACCGGTACAGAAAGGCCGGTGTAATGTGTCCTCCGGACAGACGGACCGCCTCGGAGATCGACGGGAACATCATGGCAAATGCAACCATCTGATGATTCTTGTCGTACAGCATTACGATATCCTCCGGCCGTACGATCAGTTTAAAATCGTTGATATAATTATCGATGATCTCCTGATTCAGAGGCATGGTACCGTACAGACGGGAATAGGCCTCCTCTACGATATGGAAGACGCCCTGAATATGTTCGTCTATCAGTTCCTGATTGGATTTTGCCTGATGGAGAGTGAGTTCAAAGCGGTTCATCAGCCTTTCACTGATCTTGATCAGCTGATCCCCGTTCTCTTCCGGCGCGTACAGCTGATTCTCGACCCAGTCCACATCCTTCACAAATCCATAGGCCTCGATCAGCCTTTGGTAATATGGATAATTGTACTGTTCCTCAAAGGTCTGGGGTTCGTCGAATCCCTCGATGAGAAGGCCTTCCCTTTCCAGGTCGGAATAACCCAGGGGACCTACGATTTCCTCCATGCCGCGCTCCTTCGCCCATTTTTCTACAGTCATAAAAAGTGCAGCAGCCACATTTATATCATCAATGGAATCAAAACGGGTGAAGCGTACTCTCTTCTGTCCCCATTTCTCATTGGCCTCACGTTGGATGATCCCCTGGATCCTGCCTACCACCTTCCCGTCCTTTAAGGCCAGATAGCAGACCGAATCGCACACCTTATTAAAAGGATAATCCGGTTTGAAGATATTGAACTCCCCGCTGTAAAGCGCAGGAACATAGTATTCATTCCCCTTGTACAGCCTGTTGGGGAACTGAACGAAAGCCCTTTGCTCCTTCTTGGTTTTCACCTCTCTGATCCTGATCATACACCCCTCCTGCGGTTTCACCCGATGATAACAAACCACGAAAATTATACCATGTTTCCCATGCTCTGTTCAACAAATAGCCGTCTTCTCTAAAGAAAAAGCCGATCATCCGTGTTGGATAATCGGCTGTATTTGGAATCGCTTCTTATTCGGATAGACTTTCCTGCTTTTTCCTTGCACCTTTGAGAATTATTCCTATGACGATCGGCAGCAATAGAATGATGAGCACACCTATCCAGTATTCAGAATTAAAAAACCATTTAAAGAACCCCCACGATTGT
>CADBRW010000125.1 GCA_902797155.1 uncultured Lachnospiraceae bacterium | reverse complement strand
CCTGTGGTAGGCTCATCCAGGATGTAAATGGTACGCCCCGTGCTTCTCCTGGAAAGCTCCGTGGCCAGCTTGATCCTTTGGGCCTCACCGCCGGACAGAGTCGTGGACGGCTGTCCCAGCTTGATATAACCGAGTCCCACATCCCGGAGTGTCTCCATCTTCCTCTTCACGGAAGGTACTGCGTCAAAGAAATCACAGGCCTCATCCACGGTCATATCCAGGACCTCGTATATGGTTTTTCCTTTATAGTGCACCTCAAGGGTCTCACGGTTGTACCTTTTACCGCCGCACACCTCACAGGGCACATAGATATCCGGAAGGAAATGCATTTCGATCTTGATGATACCGTCGCCCTTGCAGGCCTCACAGCGTCCGCCGGCTACGTTGAAGGAGAAACGTCCCTTGTTGTAACCGAAGGTCTTCGCATCCTTTGTGCTTGCGAAGAGATCACGAATCTGATCAAAGACTCCCGTATAGGTTGCCGGATTGGACCTGGGGGTCCGCCCGATGGGGGACTGATCGATATCAATGACCTTGTCCAGCTCCTCATATCCCATAACGGCATCATGCTTTCCGGGCTTCACTCTGGCGCGGTTCAGGTCTCTCAGCAGACGCTTCTTCAGGATCTCATTGATGAGCGAGCTTTTGCCCGAACCGGACACTCCGGTAACGCAGGTGAAGATACCCAGCGGGATCTCCACATCGATATTCTTCAGATTGTTCTGTCTTGCCCCCTTCACCTTCAGCCATCCGGTGGGTTCCCGGCGTTCCTTCGGGACCTCTATCTCCAACTCGTGGGAGAGATATTTTCCTGTCACGGATTCGCTGCAGGCCATGATCTCCTTCGCGGTTCCCGTGGCAACGATCTCCCCGCCGTGGACACCCGCACCGGGGCCCACGTCCACAATGAAATCCGCTGCCCGCATGGTTTCCTCATCATGCTCCACAACGATCAGGGTATTTCCCAGATCCCTGAGATTCTTGAGAGAAGTGATCAGCTTGTCATTGTCCCGCTGGTGCAGGCCGATACTGGGTTCATCCAGGATATAGGATACACCCACCAGTCCCGATCCGATCTGGGTTGCAAGACGGATCCTCTGTGCCTCTCCACCGGAAAGAGTTCCCGTGGCACGGCTCAGGGTAAGATAATCCAGGCCCACATCCGACATGAATTTCAGCCGTGCCCGGATCTCTCTGAGGATCTGTTCGCCGATCATGGTCTGGCGTTCCGTCAGCTCCGTATGCTCCAGATAATCCTGCAGTCGGTCAACGGAAAGCTCCGTCACATCGTAAATGTTCTTATCTCCTATGGTCACTGCCAGCGAAGCGGGTTTCAGGCGCTTGCCTCCGCAGGCTTCACAGGGGATCAGTGTCATATATTCTTCATACTCTGCCCGCATGGCTTCCGAGGAAGTCTCCCTGTAACGCTGCTGGCAGTTCTTGGTAAGCCCCTCAAAGGAATAGAAGAATACGCTTCTTCTGGAGCGCTGGCTGTCATAATATACCTTCACCCTGTGTCCGTGGGTTCCGTTCAGAATGATATCCTTTGCCTCATCGGAAAGGTCCCGCCACGGTGTATCCAGAGAAAAACCGTACTCCTTTGACAGCGCTTCCAGCATGGCATGACTGTAGCTCTTCTTGTCCCCGCTGGACTGCCATCCCATTACGGCGATAGCTCCCTCATTCAGGGAACGGGTCTTATCCGGTATCATGAGATCCGGGTCAAATTCCTGCTTGAAGCCAAGTCCCGTACAGACCGGACATGCTCCGAAGGGATTATTGAAGGAGAAGGAACGGGGCTCGATCTCATCGATGGAGATCCCGCAGTCCGGACAGGAGAAGCTGTCCGAGAAGTTCAGCATGCGCCCTTCATTGTCATCGTCTCCTATGACGTCGATCTTCACCAGTCCTTCGGAATGCTTCAGGGCAGTCTCCAAAGAACCTGCCAGGCGGCTTTCGATGCCTTCCTTGATCACCAGACGGTCCACAACGATATCGATACTGTGCTTCTTGTTCTTCTCCAGCCTGATCTCTTCATCCAGCTCATACTGGTTTCCGTCAACGATCACCCGGGCGAAACCGCTCCGCTTCGCCGCAGCCAGGATCTTCTCATGTTCACCCTTCCGGCCCCGAACCACCGGTGAGAGCACCTGGAACTTCGTCCGTTCCGGAAGCGTCAGGATACTGTCCACCATCTGGTCCACGGTCTGCCGCTCGATGGGCTTTCCGCAGTTCGGACAGTGAGGCACTCCGATCCTCGCAAAAAGAAGTCGAAGATAATCATAGATCTCCGTCACGGTTCCGACTGTGGACCGGGGATTCCGGTTGGTGGATTTCTGGTCGATGGAAATGGCCGGCGACAGTCCCTCGATCTTATCCACATCCGGCTTATCCGCCTGTCCGAGGAACATCCGGGCATAGGAAGAGAGGGACTCCACGTAACGTCGTTGTCCCTCTGCATAGATCGTGTCGAAGGCCAGGGAGGACTTCCCCGAACCCGAAAGTCCGGTGAAAACCACGAACTGATTTCGCGGTATCCGAAGATCGATATTCTTCAGATTGTGCTCCCGTGCGCCCTGTATGGTGATGTACTTGATATCTTTCATTCTGTCGGTTCCTTATTTCGGATCCTTATTTCATGTTCTGCCGGTCAGGGTGCCTGACCCACATTTATTCTACAAAGGAAAGAGCCTGCTCCAGATCCGCAATGATATCATCCACATTTTCGATGCCGACGGAGAAGCGGATCAGGTCTGCTCCTACACCGCAGGCGGTAAGCTCCTCATCCGTCAGCTGACGGTGTGTGGAGGAAGCCGGATGGAGTACACAGGTATGGGCATCTGCCACATGAGTTGCGATCATG
>CADBRW010000124.1 GCA_902797155.1 uncultured Lachnospiraceae bacterium | reverse complement strand
TCCTTCCCCATCTCGGTACGGGGGAAGATCTCGCGGACCGCATCCAGGTACTGCTTCGGCCGGGTCAGTGACGGTGAGAAATGTGTCAGCCACATTTCCTCAACATCCGCCTGCTTTGCCAGCTCCGCAGCCTCGTACATGGTCATATGTTTCTTCTCCTTCGCCTTCTTCAGCTCCTCGGGGTCTCCGTACATTCCCTCGCAGATGAAGAGGTCCGAACCCACCGCATGCTCCGCGATGGACGCAACCGGGCGGGAATCGGTGCAGTAGGTCACCTTCAGACCCTTCCGGTCCGCACCCATTACCATGTCGCTGGTGTACTCCTTTCCCTCGTAGGTCACGGTATTGCCCTTCTGCAGAGGATTCCACAGCTGCACCGGAAGTCCCAGTGCCTTCGCCGCCTCCACATCGAACTTCCCGCTCCGGGCCAGCTCGATGCTGTAGCCGTAGCAGACGATATTATGATTCACCTTGAAGGCTGTGATCTTCAGACCCACCAGGTTCAGGATCTCTTCCTTCTCATGCAGCTCTATGAAGCGGATCTGGAAGGGCAGCTCCGGTGCGATCACACGGAGGGAGTTCACCACCCGCTCCACACCCGGCGGCCCCACGATGGTGAGGGGCTCCGTGCGCTCCGCATTTCCCATGGTGAGAAGCAGACCGGGAAGCCCGCTGATATGATCCGCATGAAAATGTGTCACCAAAAGCACATCGATGGGCTTGAAGCTCCAGCCCTGCCGGCGCACCGTCAGCTGGGTGGCCTCACCGCAGTCGATCATCACCGTACTTCCGTTGTAGCGCACCATCAGCGACGTCAGCGCCCGGTTGGGAAGTGGCATCATCCCGCCACAGCCAAGCAAACATATATCCAGCATTTAATTACTACCTCCCTGTCCTGTCACTTCTTTTGCGAAACCCGGATTCACATGCCGAAGCATGACGATTACATCCGGATTCATATTTACCGGGATCAGCCGAATCTCGGGATGTTGATTATGAAATACAACAAATACCTGATGCATAAAGCCCTGCCCGACCCAGCTTACATCCGAAAAATCGAATACCGCTTCTTCGAATTCCTCCAGGCGGTTGCAAAGCCTTTTTGCCTGGGATCTCGACACCGGCGACTTCTCAAACACCGATGAAAGCCGGATCTCCGTCCTTTCAAAGCCTCCATCCTCATCCGTGAAGGCGTCAAAAACCTCTCTGGCTTCTCTTTTACTGTTATTTTCCAGCGACAGAAACACCAGAGTTCCCTTCATTTCTCCCTGCGGAACAAAGGATTCCCACTCCGTATTGTATTTGTCTCTGGAATAATAATGTCCATCCGAATACACAAAAAAGGTATCCATTAATCGGGAGGTGAAAAAGAGCCCCTCCCCCGAATGGTTCTGATCATCCGTTGTCAGCTTTCCCTTCGCAAGCTCCGCAGCAATATCCGAGAAGCTTCGAAACCCGTAGTGTTCTTTGAGCTTCTGAAACAGACCGATTCCGTCATCCCGGATAATGATCGATGTCTCCCTTACATTTTGAAGAATCGTGATATACATATTTTCCGCTTCCGAATGATCGATCACATTATTGACCATTTCCGAAAATGCATAATCCCAGATCCTGCACACATTCTCCGGATACTCATCAACGAGCGGAGCAACATATTCCCCAAGGATCAGCAGATCATCCTCCATGGCTTCATCGTTTCTGGTAAAATGGAATTCATGCCGATCAGAGAGCAGTTGGTACTCTCCCCGCTTTACACGTCTGATCTTCCCCTGTTCGATCAATTCGGTGATATACAAATGTACCGTATTCAGATTGATTCCGAACTCCTCCGCCACACGATGCGGGATATCTTCTCTTCCTTCGGCAATTTTCTCCAAAAGATAGGAGAGAATGATTTCCTTTTTCTCTTTTGTAAAACGCATGTCATCACCCCCATCAGAAAACAATGATGCTATATTATATATAATACATTATTCTCGATTCCGCAAGAGAAATTCGTTATAAAAAACGAGAAATTCGTTATAAGAATTTTTATAACGAATTTCTCATCCAACCATTCATGATGCAATTCATCTGAGATAACTACCGCTTCATGATCACCGCATCCTCATCGGGATCATGGTAATAATTCTTTCTTCTGTCGATCTCCTGAAAATCGCACGCGGAATACAGTGCAAGCGCTGCCACATTTCCGGCACGGACCTCCAGGAAAATGTTCTTCGTGTCCCCGTCGGCTTCGTGTCCCGTGCGTCTCAGCAGCTCTGCCATCAGCTTCCTTGCAAGACCGCGTCTCTGATACTCCGGACTTACTGCGATCCGGTGCAGCTCCGCCTCGTCTGAGGGATCTGCGTAGATCAGATATCCTGCAGTCCTTTGCTCTTCCTCGCCGACCACAAAGGAATCCGCCACATCCTCCTCGGATACCAGGGGACGGATCTCCCCCTCCGTGGAAATGAGCAGAATATGATTGTAGGGATAGCGGATGCTGTCCGTCAGAGTCTCCAGCGACCAGGCATCTGAGAACATGGCCTGCTCCATGGCAGCGACCTCCGAGAGATCCTGAGCCTGCCGTGCCTTCGCTGCCGCCTCATG
>CADBRW010000123.1 GCA_902797155.1 uncultured Lachnospiraceae bacterium | reverse complement strand
GGCCTGCAGCTCGGGTGCATCTGCATAGCCGGTGGGCGAACCACACACCGGACAAATGCTGACCATCATTTTCAGTTCATATCCACACGAATTACAATACGGCATTTTATTACCTCCATAATCGGTTTCAGCCATTTCATATGTAAAAGATTTTATCACACATCATCTCAAGCTTCCACATAAAACCATGAAAACCCCATAAGGCCAAACTCATGCATCACCTCCGTCCCGATTTTACCGGCCGTCACACGGCGCGAACGATGATGGTTCCGCCGAAGTCGTCATCCAGGTCTCTACGACCTGCCTGCCAGGGCACGATCTCATCCTGAACCGTAGATGCCTTTGCAGCCTTCTCACCTCTCCGGTTGAAGAAACGTCGGGGCTGCCGCTCTGTGGTAAGCTGTTTTCTCTGCTGGGTTGCATTCCTCCAGCCATCACCATTTCCCGTTCCCGCGCCCACAGGTCTAAGTTGCCTTGCCGGATCCAGGTCCGCCGTAAGGAGCGTGGTCTGCCCGGGATGGGCGCTCTCCACTTGCCGTTCCACCCGAAGCTGATACAGAAATGCCCGAAGGCTCCTGTAATTGATCCGCCCTGCCGAGGTGATATACTCCGTCAGGCGCTGATACCAGGACTGCTCCTGCAAATGTGCCGGTATGGCGCTGAGGGCACCGCAAAGGATCGCAGCCACCTGCGAGTCCGAATTCTTATCCACCTGGATCGGTACAGCGATAAACCGCAGCCCGCTCTCCGCCCGGAAGATGTAGTTCCAATCCCATACCAGCTGATTGGGACAGATCAGATGCCTCTCTGCTTCCGTGACCGCATCACAGATCCCGATCAGAACATTTAACACGCCCTCCTTGGTGGAAGCAGCCTTGGAAAGATCCACATGGTCCTGCGCCTCCATGTCGTGATAGAAAGCGTTTCTACCCTCATAATTCACATACTGCATGGGGATCAGCCATGAGAAGATATGACTTGCCTGCATCCAGTAGGTGGTCATATCCACCCGGTCCGCATCCTCCGTGATGGCAGCCAGATACCACTGGTCTTCCTTTACCTTACCCATCTTGTCTATGATCCTGTATTCCATCTGCGTATCCTCCTTTACATATCTATTTACAGACTATCCTTACTACTGTATAAATCATATCAAATGTGGGTCAGACTTTTTCTGCACGATGTGGCGCAAAAAAAGAGGAGGGACAACTCCCTCCTCTGTCAACGATCTTCTCTATTCATTGTAATTGATGATCACATTCTTATTGCTTTCCCCAATGGGCATGACCATGGTATTTCCCATATTCAGCTGATCCACACTGAGCTTCAGCCCCTCTTTATCCACCAGCTTCTTCAGTTCATCCCATGAGATGAAGGCCTCCTGATTCCGGAGAATACCTCCCGAGCTCACATTCCGGCCCAGATTTCCATGCAGCACAACTCTGTATGCTTCACCACCCTGATTCTTCTTACCTTCCACCGCCACAGGCAGCGTCAGATTCAGTTCCACATAAATGTAGGCCTGCGCATTTAGCTCCTTAGAAGTCCGGTTGACCAGCGAGTAACGGATCAGAATACCCTCGTCCGTCGCCTCCGCATTTTCGGAATAGGTCGAAATATCTCCATTATTAAAGACCACGAAATAGTAGGTCACCGACCATGCAACGATGAGTGTCATAACAGAGAAAAGTCCGATCAGAATCGCTCTCCGTATAGTCCTTTTCTTTGCCTTCGGCTGATGGAGGATCTCATCCTTGATCCGCCTGAGATGTCCCTCCACCTCTTCCACCGCAGGGAAACGCTCCTCCGGATTGACCCGCTTACAGATCTCACAGAGATTTTGAAGCTCCTCCCTGTAATCACCAAGCTCCTCAAGATAGGAGATGCCTCCCTCATCGTTATTATAACCGAAGAGGAACTGCATAAGGCTTCCCAAGGAGTAAATGTCGCTCCGCTTGTCGATCACTCCTCCGGACATCTGTTCCGGTGAGGAATAGAACATACTGTAAGCCTCTGCCTGCACATTTCCCTCCTCCAGCTGGGAGATACCGAAATCGATCAGGCACACACGGCCGGTCCGCTCGATCATGATATTATCCGGCTTCAGATCCGAATACACCATGTTACAGTCATTGTGAATATATCGGAGCACCTTGCACACCTGAATGGCGATGGCCAGGCGTTCGTCCACATCCGGCTCATTTTCCTTCACATATTTATTCAGGCCCACACCGTCGATGTATTCCATAACGATGTAATAGGTCCCGTTCTGGTTGAAAATGTCAAAGATCTGCGGTATCTGGCTGTTTTCAATGGATACCAGAAACTGCTTCTCATTCTGTATCTGCTCAGTGGAATAGGTATATGGCTTCAGCTCCTTGATGGCAACCGGACGGTTCAGACGGGTATGCATTCCCAGATACACCCGGCTCATACCGCCTTCCGCGATGAAATCTCCCACCTGGTACTCACCGGAATAGCCCACGGCATCCCCCGGCTGCACACGCATTTTCTCATATTCCGGAAGGATATCCTCCGCCCGGAGCAGCCCCAGCACATACAGGGTCTCGCCCAGGATCTGCATGGTACGCAACACATTTTCATAGGATAGTGCCTGGTCCGCCACCGTACCTACCATGGTATGGGTATTGTGGGTCGTCATATTTCGAAGGACCCGGACCTCATCCAGATTCTCGGGAATACGGAAACGCAGTGTCCGAAGGATCTTCGCTTTTCCGAAGAAGGAGCTGGCCAGACTGTAGTCCACCATTTCCTCCAGACCCTCATAGTAGAAGCCGTATCTGGGCCTTCCGTTTCTCTGTCCCAGAGTCACCCGCTCCTTGTAAGGGATACGGTTCCGGAAGTTGTAGATCGTATTTCCCATTACGATCTCCACCACATTAAATGCCTCCTTGATGCAGCTGATATACGCATCATAATCGGCATACTGGCTGAGTTTTCCGTAATTGGAGATCCACTTCTGGGTCACATAGGCCCGGTCCCCGTACAGATCCTTCTTCAGTTGGTTGAAATTGAACTCCTGCTCCATCTCTGTCCCTTAATGCTCTGATCCACCGAATATATCGAAAATTTCGTCCGGCTCTTCATCATCAGTATCGACCGACTCTGCAGTCGCAGCCTCCTCTTTACTGTCCGTTGACTTTGTGCCCTGCCCCGACACGGCCTCATCGTCCGCAGAAACGTATATTTTCGAAAGATCGTCATCGCTTCTGAACTCCACCCGATTTCCGGTGTGAAACTTCAGAATAACCAATACGGTAACACCCAGGATCAGAACAAATATGAGGATGAGAAATGTAAGACTTACCTTATCCTTCTTCATGACACACCTCTGAAGCTTTTCTTAGAACGATCCTTTGAAACAATACCAGGAACCGCCGACACGATAAACGACCACATTTAAGTCTCCGTAATACCACTCACTCGTAGGAGTCTTTACCGTTCCGTCCGTAAATCCATAGGAATCGGTCCTGTAAAATGGCCCGTTGCAACGGTAGCTGACGCTATATTCATAAGCTTGTTCTATCTGGATATCCGTGGATCTGCAGTTGGTTTCTTCCATGATCTCTTCTTCCAGCTCACGGATATCAGACGCATTGGCGTATTCTGTCTGTTTCGATGACAATACCTCCACACTCGCACTGACACTCACCATCTCACTCCGCATATACTCAATCTCGTATTCGGGAATGTTGGACTGACAGCTCGACGGGAGCATGGTATCAATGAGGGTACCCGGATTGCTCTGTCCGCACGCCTCCACATAGTTTTCAATCGCAGCCTCCGCGGTTGAAGCCCCGCCGGAGCGTGTAAGCAGGACGATCAGCACGGTGAGCAGGATCGCGCCTACGATGGATGAAACGATAATGATGGCCTTCTTATTTACGCCATTCCCCGAACGCACACCGGGATAGTTCGACTGCGCAGGATGACCTACAGTCTTTGGCTTTCGTCCATAGCTCTGCATACCCGACTGCTGACCGTAGCCCGCATTCGCCTGCTGGCCATACCCGCCTGCAGCTGCCTGCTGACCGAAACCGCCTGCATTTGCCTGCCGGCCGTAGCTCTGCTGTGCATAGCCGTTTGTCGGCTGGCCGTAGCCCGCATTCGCCTGCTGGCCATACCCCTGCTGTGCATAGCCGTTTGTCGGCTGGCCATAGCCCTGCTGCATATATCCCTGATAGTATCCGTACATTTGCGGATTCATGTATCCGCCATAGCTCTGCCCTGCTGCAGGGCCGACATACGGTACCAATGCATACGCATTACTGGAATCCTCAGACTGCTGCGATCCCGAAGATCCATTCGAACCGCCTGCGCTTGTCGATGATCCATATGATCCACCTGCATTCGACGATGTTCCGTATGAACCGCCTGCGCTCGACTGTGCTCCGTATGCTCCGCCTGCGCTCGACTGTGCTCCGTATGCTCCGCCTGCGCTCGACTGTGCTCCGTAT
>CADBRW010000122.1 GCA_902797155.1 uncultured Lachnospiraceae bacterium | reverse complement strand
CATTTCCCTGAATATCATTTCCATGTCCGGTCTGGCGCTTGGAATCGGTATGTTGGTGGATAACTCCATCGTAGTAATTGAAAATATCTTCCGGCTCCATAAGGAAGGGATGCCGGTTAAGAAGGCCTGCGTAAACGGCGCGAGCCAGGTGGCAGGCGCCATCACCTCCTCCACCCTGACGACGGTCTGCGTATTTGCGCCCATCGTCTTTACGGAGGGTATCACGAGACAGCTCTTCGTGGATATGGGTCTGACCATCCTCTACACCTTAGGAGCCAGCCTTCTCATCGCACTGACACTGGTGCCGGCCATGGCACAGGGCGTACTGCGGAAACCGAAGGAGGTACGGCACGGTGTCTATGATAAGTTCCTGAATGTCTACGGGCGGTTCCTCAGAAAGGCCATGAAGCTGAAGATCCTTGTCTTCCTGCTGGCCATCGGTCTGCTGGTGCTCAGTATCTTCCTGTCCCTCAGCAAGGGTACCGCATTTATGCCGGAAATGACCTCCACCCAGGTAACGGTAACACTTTCCGTTCCGGAGGGCGAGAGCCGTGAATTTGAAGAAATGACCGGGTACTCCGATACGCTGATGGAGAACCTGAAGGATGTGAAGGAGATCGAGACCATCGGTGCCATGGTTGGTTCGGGAACCCTGCTTTCAGGTGTCGGCGGCGCCGATATGTCCAGTCTGTCCGGTTCCGGCAGAAGCAGCGGAAACGGTGCGAAGGTAACCATGTATGTCCTTCTGGACCAGTATTCCACCATTTCCAATGATGAGATCGAAGAGAAGATCCTGGATGCAGCAAAGGATCTGGACTGTGATGTCAAGGTCAACACCTCCACAATGGATATGAGTATGCTGTACGGATCCGGCGTGTCCCTCCAGGTTCGAGGCCGTGATCTCGTAGAGTTGCAGAAGCTGGCACGCCAGGTGGGTGAAACCCTTGAGACCGTGGAAGGTCTGGAAAATATCAATAACGGACTCCGGAATATGGAGCAGGAGGTCTATATCTCCGTCGATAAGGCAAAGGCTGCCAAGTACGGTATGACCGTGGCTCAGGTCTTCCAGCTGATCTATAAGAAGACGGCGGAGACATCCTCATCCATGCAGCTGAATACGGCAACCAAGGATTATGATGTCTATGTGAACTCGGCTGAGCAGGCTTCCATGACGAAGGAAGATCTGTCGAAGATGACCTTTACCTATAAGGATCAGAAGACGGGCGACGAGGAGGAGATTCCTCTTACCCGCATCGTCGAGATCGGTGAGAGAGAAGAGCTTTCCTCCATCAACCGTGAGAGCCAGACCAGGTATATCCAGGTCAGCGCTTCGGTGAAGGAAGGCTATAATGTAGGTCTTGTGGGAAATGACGTGGAGAAGGCAATCGATAAGATCTCCGTTCCGGAAGGCTATTCCATCAAGATCGGCGGTGAAAATGAGGCGATCAACGAGGCTATGAGCCAGCTGCTGCTCATGCTGCTCCTGGCGGTTGTGCTGATCTACCTGATCATGGTAGCACAGTTCCAGAGTCTGCTGTCACCCTTTATCATCATGTTTACCATTCCTCTGGCATTTACCGGCGGTTTCCTGGCACTCTGGCTGACAGGCAGTGAGCTCAGTGTTATCTCACTGATCGGATTCGTTATGCTGTCAGGTATCATCGTTAATAACGGTATCGTGCTTGTGGATTATGTAAACCAGCTGCGACGCCAGGGCATGGCGAAGAAGGACGCTATCGTGGAGTCCGCGAAGACCCGTCTTCGTCCGGTGCTGATGACGGCACTGACCACCATCATTTCCATGTCCACCATGGCTATGGGTATGGGACGTGGCTCGGAGATGGCGCAGCCCATGGCCATCGTTTCGGTGGGCGGTCTGGTTTACGGTACACTGCTGACGCTGGTTGTGGTTCCCTGCATCTATGATGCCCTGAACCGCGAGAAGGATATGCGTGAAGAGGATATCGAGATCGTGAAGGAGGAAGAGGATCCGGAGCTTATGATCGAGAATCCGTATACGCAGAACTGATAGGATGCCCCGACAGGCAGTGCAAAATCGGGGACGGTTCTGAAAAATCGGGGACGGTTCTGGACAGTCCGGAACCGTCCCCGATTTGACATAGGAGGAGAATATATGCAGCCTGAACTCACAACACTTTGCTATATTGAGAAGAATGACAGCTACCTCATGCTCCATCGTGTGAAGAAGGAGCATGACATCAATAAAGACAAATGGATCGGTATCGGAGGCCATTTTGAGGGGACGGAAAGTCCCGAGGAATGTCTGCTCCGGGAGGTACAGGAGGAGACCGGGCTTATCCTCACGGATTATCGTTTTCGCGGTCTGGTGACCTTCGTGTCCGGAGAGGAATGCCTGGAATACATGGCGCTGTATACCGCCACCGGTTTTGAGGGAGATCTGAAGGAATGTGACGAAGGAACCCTGGAGTGGGTACCGAAGGAGGAGGTCTACGGACTGGATCTCTGGGCGGGGGACAAGCTGTTCTTCCGCCTGCTGGAAGAGGAGCGTCCTTTCTTCTCGTTGAAGCTGGTGTATGATGCGGAAGGTATTCTGCGACAGGCAGTGCTGGACGGACGCAATCTGGAGCTGCTGGATGTGCTGTCGGACGGAACTCTGGCTGAGCTCTATGATACATACGTGGGAGCGGGTGAGCCGGAGGTTTCTGTGGTTGAAGTACAGGAACGGGATACGGTGCACCGGCTGGGCCTTCTGCACGCAACCGTCCATATCTGGGCGGTAAAGAAGAATGATGACGGAAAATGGGAGGTCCTGCTGCAGAAACGCAGCAGTACGAAGGATTCCAACCCGGGCTGCTGGGATATCTCCTCTGCCGGGCACATCGACACCGGCGATGAGAAGCTGGAATCCGCTGTGCGGGAGCTGTCCGAGGAGCTGGGCGTCAGGGTCAATCCTGCGGCGCTGCTCTATATCGGCTACACCCACCGGAAGGTTCTGAAACCCTTCTACGGGAAAATGTGGCCCGACAATCAGATCAGCTATATCTATACATACACGGGCAACGTCGACATAGATGATCTCTTTCTTCAGGAAGAGGAAGTGGAAGAGGTACGGTGGATGACCGCGGATGAGCTTCGAGACCGGATCGGGAACGATCCGGAATTCAAACATTGCATGAACCCGGTGGAAGTTGATTTCCTACTGGACGTGCTGGCATAACGCCAAACAGAGAAGGGGTCAGACCCCATTACAAAATTGTTACGTCTTGATGTAACAGTTTTGTAATGGGGTCTGACCCCGTTAAGACTATTTTGCCGGCGGCTTCGGCAGCACGCGATTGACCTTCACCATGTAATCAAGATACTCCTGACCGAAACGCTTGAACATATCCCGCTCCTCCGTCTTCTTCATCAGGAAGGTAAGGATCAGCCAGATCAGGATGGGAATGGCATACATATATACATTTCCGGAGATGAAGAGTGCACCGGTGCAGACGAAGAGGATCGCTGCGTAAATGGGATTTCTGGTCCATGCATAGATCCCTGTGGTGCAGAGCTTCCCGGAGTTGATGTAATTGTCGATCTTGATGCCGAAAACAGCCTTCCAGTAGATCACCAGACCCACCAGGATCAGCAGAACTCCGAGTCCGAGATACGCATATTTCAGAACCTGATTGTCCGGAATTCCTGTTTTAAAGATCCATTTATCCCGGAAGACGATCCCGAAGACCGTCAGCGCGATGGCGATGAGACCGAAGACCGGACCGATGCCGTAGGTCGACATGGGGACCTTGATATCCGTGGCAACGATGGGCGCAAGCTCATCGTTTTCGATGTCGGAGTAATCGTCCTCCTCGCGGTCAT
>CADBRW010000121.1 GCA_902797155.1 uncultured Lachnospiraceae bacterium | reverse complement strand
GGACATCATCCAGCGCATCGTGGCAGAAGGCGGACGTGAGGTCAACCAGTCCACCCCCATCGTGGACACGCGGCTGGCAGACGGATCCCGAGTAAATGTGGTGCTGCCGCCCATTTCCGCAGCGGGCCCCATTGTTACGATCCGTAAGTTCTCAAAGCAGCCCATGACCATGGAACGGCTTCTGGCTTACGGCTCCATCACAGAAGAGGTTGCTGATTTCCTGCAGCTTCTGGTGAAGGCAAAATACAACATTTTCATTTCCGGTGGAACGGGATCCGGAAAGACCACATTTTTAAATGCACTTACGAATTATATCCCCGTGGATGAGAGGCTTATCACCATTGAGGATTCACTGGAGCTTCAGATCGAAGGAAAGAGCAATCTGAACCGCATGGAGACCCGGAACGCAAATGTGACGGGCCGCGGGCAGATCACCATCCGCGACCTGATCCGTACCTCACTCCGAATGAGGCCGGAGCGGATCATCGTCGGTGAGGTCCGGGGCGAAGAGGCACTGGACATGCTGCAGGCCATGAATACGGGACATGACGGCTCCCTTTCCACGGGCCATGCGAACTCCAGTGAGGACGCGGTTTCCCGTCTGGAGACCATGGTGCTGCAGGGAGCGGCACAGCTTCCTCTCCCGGCGATCCGAAATCAGATCGCATCGGCAGTGGATATCATCATCCATCTGTCCAGACTCAGGGATCACAGCCGGAAGACCATGGAGATCTCGGAGGTCCTCGGTGTGAAGGACGGGGAGGTGCAGCTGAGTCCGCTGTACCGTTTTGAAGAGGATATGGAAAAGAGCACCCTCAGTCATGTGGAGGGACGGCTGGTACGGACGGAGCAGCCCTTCGTTCATACGGAGAAGCTGAAGCTGGCCGGTCTGTGGAAGCTGTATGAGGAAAGCTTCGAAGGCTATGGAACCGGCAGGATGGCCGGATAAAGGATATGGAAAGGAGGGTCCGCCATGGAAGGGATCGGACGAAGGAAGGATTATAACACATATGAAATGTCGGTTGCGGACGGTCTGATCGGTTATGGGATCGGGAGCATCGGTGCATTTGCACTGTTTTATATCTTCTACAGCAGCTGGATCATAGGAGCGATCGCAGCGATCCCTGCAGGCTTTCTGGGGCTTCGTCTCTGGAAGGATCACCGGATCCGGAAGCAGAAGGAACAGCTGCTCCTTCAGTTCAAGGATTTTCTGGAAGCTCTTTCCGCATCCTACTCCGCCGGGAATAACACGTTGACTGCACTGACGGACAGCGCGGAGGATCTGGCCAGATTGCACGGAGATTCCGAATACATGGTACAGGAGCTTCGGGATATGCTCCTCGCTTACCGAAACGGACAGGGAATCGAGAATTCCTTCCATGATCTGGCAGAGCGGAGCGGACTGGAGGATATCAGAAGCTTTGCGGATGTCTTCGACACCTGTAACCGGAAGGGTGCGGACATGCGGAGGATCATCCAGGATACAAGAAGGGTGATCACGGAGAAGATTGAAATGGAACAGGGGATCCGGACCTTACTTGCCCCCGGCAGATCGGAGCTTCGGACCATGATGGTCCTGCCGGTACTGATGATCCTCATCATGAACGGCGGCGGGCTTATACCGGAGAGTTCTGCGGGCACCAACCTGGTGATCAAGATCATCGCCATGGCGGTATTCGGTGTCGCATATCTGATCGGACGGAAGATCACAAATATCAGGATCTGAAAGAGGAGGAGAGCTATGAGTACATGGAAAGTGGCATATTTTGCAGGAGCGGCAGCGCTCACCGTTATATGGTTTCTGTTCTATATCAGGGCAGGGGAGAAGTACCGGGACCGCCTGGATGCTTATCGGGAAACTCCGTTTCTTCTGAATCTGTTCGGCATCGGGCTGGCTGTGCTGGAGCTCGTCGGATACAGGTGCGATACCGCAGCCAGACGGGGAAAGCTCCGTCAGATCCTGGAGGTGGAGGATGAACGCAGCGCGGAGAACTGTTTCTACATCCTTCGGGCCGGAGAGGTTACCTATCTTCTGACCTTCCTGCCCCTGGGGCTGTGTCTTGCCATCCTGGCGGACAATGCCGAGGCGGCTCTGTTGGGACCGGTGCTGGCCTTTGCGGGGATCGTTCTTCTGGAACGCAGCTACTCCAACCGGGTCCAGGCGAAGCGTGACGAGGTCATGCTGCAGCTGCCCGGCGTGCTTTCCAAGCTGGTGCTTCTTATGAATTCCGGCATAATCCTTCGGGACGCCTGGAAGATGGTCTCCCTCCGCGGAGACGGCGTGCTCTATCAGGAAATGCAGCAGGTCACCGAGGATATCCGGAACGGACATATGGAGATCGATGCGTACCGCCGTTTTGCGGAACGCTGCAACGGACAGGAGGTGCGGAAGTTCATCGGCATCATCCTTCAGAATCTCTCCAAGGGAAATGATGAGCTGCTCCGTTATCTTTCGGATCTCTCCACGGAAATGTGGTCCGTGAAGAAAAATGTGATTCAGAAGAAGGCGGATTCTGCAGTTCAGAAGCTGCTGTTCCCCATGGCCCTTGTATTCTGCATGGTGCTGGCAATGATCGTGGTTCCCATGCTTTCCGGTATCGGTTTCTGATGAAAGGAGTCAGGCATCCGTGCAAAAAAAGATTATGAAGACGATGATACACTAAGTACATAAAGGACAGGGAATACGGCCGGATTCCCTGCTGAAAAAAAGGAAACACATTTTACCAAAATCAAATTAAGGGAGGATATGAAAATGAAGGGTATTACGAATTTTTTCAGAAGAACATGGAACAAGGCACAGGACAAGGCTGCCATGGCAGCAGTTAAGGCAGAGACCGCTCTGGTTGAGTTAAAGGATGAGGAGAAGGGTGCTACTGATATGGTGACAGTGGTTGTGATCATCGTGATCGTGCTTGCACTGGCGATCATCTTCAGAGAGCAGCTGGCAAACGCATTCCGTGCGGTAGGACAGAAGATCATGGAATGGATCAACGGATGATCCGGCCGGAAAGGAGCGAAGGATGATAAACAGGAGAAATGAAAACCGGAAAAATGAAGACCGGGGTTCGGCCATGGTGGAGGCAGCCATTTATCTGCCGGTCACACTGATCATCCTGTTTATCATCGTCATGCTCAGTGTGCTCCGCCTTCGTGTATTTTCAAATGAGGCGGACAGGAGAGAGACGGCTGTCCGCATGGCGAATTACCTGGAAAATGACAGTCCGAGTTTCAGCAAAAAGTATATTTATTTCAAAGGTGGCGGACAGTCACCTGAAACTCTTCCGACAGAGGAGGAGATCAGCAGCTACCATAGTGAAAGAAAGGGTCGGATGATCACGTATCATTTGTCTAATGAAATCTGGGACGGAGAGGAACGGCAGAGTACATATGAGGTCCCGGAACAGTTTAAGGCGCTGGGCGTGCCTGCAGAGGCGGTCGTTCGGGGAGCTACGGCCTATTATGCAAGCAGGGGCGGGATCAACCGGGTGGTGGATATGATCGAAAATGATGCTCAGATAGAGTACCTGCTGGGATATGATTATAGAACCCTGAGACAGAGGTGGTGGAGATCCCATTAACGGGTATATCGGAGAAGCAGGAAAGCAAAGGAAAGGAGGAATGCGGCATGATGAAGAAGATGCAGGAGGAACGTGGCAGCATAGCTGTATTCCTTTTAGTCTGTCTGCTTCCCATGATCCTCTTCGAGGCGGCGATATTCGACGGGATCAAGCTGATGGGGAGCAAGAGTATCCTTGCAGATGCCGCAACGCTTTCCCTGGACGGAGGATTGGCAGGATATGACAGAGACCTGAAGGAGGCCTATGGGCTGTATGCCGTTACGGACAGCGGAAAAGCGGCACAGGAAGTGGAAACATTTTTCCGAAATACCGTAAATCCGACGGAAGAGGGCGTGAAGGGAGCGAGCAGTGGTTCCGGCTTCTATAACATGACGGTAAATGTGAAAACGGGCGGATCGGAGGGCTCTCAGCTTTCCAAAACAGAGGTCTTCCAGGATCAGATCTGGGAATATACGAAATATTATGTGGAGACGGATCAGGAGGATTTGAAGTACCCTGTTGATGGGACCGTTTATCTCGGCGATGCGTATGAGCTGATCTGGTTCCAGTGTGCCTTTGATCGTGAGGCTCATAGCATTCAGATCGGAAAGTCGGATTCCACTGCCGTTCTGGAGGTGTATTACGGGAACTGGAAGAAGCACCTGGACGGTATGAGGGACGGTCATCCGCTGAAAGCAGCATCGCAAAGGGAGCTGGAGAATGCCGGGAAGATCCTGGACGGAATGAAGACCTATGTTGCGGAGCGGAAGAAGCTGGAGGAGGCCGATGAAGACTATCCGGGCGGTCCGGGAACGGGAGAAGTCGACGAGGCAGGACCGGGTGG
>CADBRW010000120.1 GCA_902797155.1 uncultured Lachnospiraceae bacterium | reverse complement strand
GTAACACTTTTGCAAAGGTGACAGGCACCTATTATGTTAACCTTACGCCAGTGCGTCCTTCATGGACTTCACATACGCGCCCACATGCGGAGCCGCATCTCTGCCGTACTGTGCAAGGATCTTGATGATGGCGGATCCCACGATGGCTCCGTCGGACAGGCCGGCCATCTTCGCCGCCTGCTCCGGCGTGGAGATTCCGAAACCGATGGCACAGGGCACCTTCGAATGCTCTCTTACGACCTTGACGATGGATGCAAGGTCCGTCTTGATCTCACTCCGCATTCCCGTAACACCCAGGCTGGACACCACATACAGGAAGCCCTCCGCCTCGGCCGCGATCATGGCGATCCGGTTCTCCGAGGTAGGTGCGATGAGGGAGATCAGATCCACACCGTACTTATGACAGATGGGCAGAAACTCCTCCTTCTCCTCGAAGGGAAGGTCCGGCAGGATCAGCCCGTCGATGCCGATCTCGCTGCAGGTGGAGATAAACTTCTCCGCATCGTAGGAATACACTACATTTGCATAGGTCATGAAAACCATGGGGATGGAAATGTCACGCCTCAGCTCCCGTACGAAATCGAAAATCTGATCCGTGGTGATCCCTCCGGCCAGTGCCCTCAGGTTCGCTCCCTGGATCACGGGGCCCTCCGCCGTGGGATCCGAGAAGGGAATGCCCAGCTCGATCAGATCCGCGCCGGCTTCCACCATGGCCCGAACGCATGCGCCCGTGGTCTCCAGGTCCGGATCCCCGCAGGTGATAAACGGGATAAATGCCTTATGGCCGTCAAAGGCCTCACTGATTCTACTCATGGATGTCCTCCCCTCTGTATCGCGCGATGGCTGCACAGTCCTTATCGCCACGTCCGGAAATGGTGATCACGACGATCTGATCCTTTCCCATTGTGGGTGCCAGCTTCCGCGCATGGGCAACGGCATGGGCCGACTCGATGGCCGGAATGATGCCCTCCGTCTTCGCAAGGTACTCAAACGCCTGAACCGCCTCTTCATCCGTAACAGGCACATACTCCGCCCGTCCGGTATCGTGCAGCCATGCGTGCTCCGGCCCCACGCCCGGGTAATCCAGCCCTGCAGAGATGGAGTAAACCGGTGCGATCTGCCCATATTTGTCCTGACAGAAGTAGGACTTCATGCCGTGGAAGATCCCAAGTCTTCCGGTGGCTATGGTTGCTGCTGTTTCAAATGTATCGATGCCCCGTCCGGCTGCCTCACAGCCGATGAGGCGCACGTCCTTATCCTCTATAAAATGATAGAAGCTTCCGATGGCATTGGAACCACCGCCCACGCAGGCGATGACGGCATCCGGAAGACGGCCTTCCTTCTCCTGCATCTGCTCCTTGATCTCCTTCGAGATCACCGCCTGGAAATCCCTTACGATGGTGGGGAAGGGATGAGGTCCCATGACCGAGCCCAGGCAGTAATGAGTGTCTGCGATACGGGAGGTCCACTCCCGCATGGCCTCGGAAACGGCATCCTTCAGAGTCCTGGTACCCGTCTTCACCGGAACCACCTCTGCTCCCAGCAGGCGCATACGATATACGTTCAGCGCCTGGCGGATGGTGTCCTCCTCACCCATGAATACCACACATTCCATTCCCATTAGTGCCGCGGCCGTTGCAGTGGCAACTCCGTGCTGGCCCGCACCCGTTTCCGCGATAAGACGGGTCTTACCCATCTTCTTCGCAAGCAGGGCCTGGCCCAGAACATTATTGATCTTATGCGCGCCGGTATGATTCAGATCCTCTCTTTTCAGGTAGATCTTCGCTCCCCCCAGGTCCTTCGTCATTTTCTCCGCATAGTACAGGCGGGAGGGTCTGCCCGCATACTCGTTAAAAAGCTCGGTCAGTTCCCGGTTGAAGTCCGGGTCAGCCTTGTAATGATTATAGGCTTCTTCCAGTTCGATCACGGCATTCATCAGTGTTTCGGGGATGTACTGTCCGCCGTGAATGCCAAAGCGTCCGTTCATGTTCGTCATAATTCATAATCCTTTCCGGATGATTTTATTCCTCTTCTACGGTGCGGACCGCATCGATGAAGGCTTCCATCTTCTTCGGGTCCTTCACCCCGTCGGTCTCGATCCCGGTGCTGACATCCACTGCATAGGGATGCAGAGAGTTAATGGCATCCCGCACATTTTCGGGGGTCAGACCCCCTGCCAGGAAGAAGGGACGCGGAAAATCCTTCAGGAGCTCCCAGTTAATTGTGGTTCCTGTCCCGCCATCTCCTGAATCCAGGAGGATATAGTCCGCCTCGCTCTTCTTTGCCGCCTCGAGATCCTCGGCGCTGTCGATCCGAAATGCCTGGATCAGCGGGCTGTCCGTCAGCTCCTTCAGACGGCGGATATACTCTGCGTCCTCTCCTCCGTGAAGCTGCGCCAGATCGATGGTCCCGTTCTCCAGCAGACCTGCGATATGCTGGGGATCATCCTTTACGAAGACCCCTACCTTTCGGATCCCCGGCTCCAGCTGAGATTTCAGGAGCTCTGCCTGCCGGGCTGTCACATACCGTTTGCTGTTCTTTGCAAATACGAACCCGACATAATCGACACGAAGATCATTTGCATGCTCCACATCATCCATGGTCCTCAGTCCGCAGAACTTGACCTTCGTACTTCCGGTCACATAACTCTCCATCATATGACTTCACCTGTTCCTTTCAATTCCGCAAGTCTTTTCTTCTTATCCTCCGCGCGCATCAGGGCTTCACCCACCAGCACAGCATCCACGCCGCACTCTCTCAGCAGGCGCACATCCTCCGGCGTGCTGACTCCGCTTTCCGAAACGAAGAGCACATCCTCCGGCACCAGCTCCCTGAGCCGCCGGCTGTTCTCCGTATCCACGGTAAAGTCCTTCAGATTCCGGTTGTTGACTCCCAGGATCTTCGCTCCGATGCGGAGAGCAGTTTCCACTTCCGCCTCATCATGGGTCTCCACCAGTGCGGAAAGACCAAGAGAGGCTGCTATGGAATGATACTCTGCCAGCTGCTGCTCTGTCAATATGGAACAAATGAGCAGCACCGCCGACGCCCCCAGAACCTTTGCCTCATAGATCATATACGGGTCCACCGTAAAATCCTTCCGAAGGCAGGGAATGCTGACGGCTCCGGCGATCTCCCGAAGATACGCGTCATTTCCCAGGAACCATTTGGGCTCCGTCAGGACGGAAATGGCATCCGCCCCCGCCGCTTCGTAATCCTTCGCAATGGAAAGATAAGGGAAGTCCGGTGCTATGAGCCCCTTGGATGGGGAAGCCTTCTTGCATTCACAAATGAAGGAGATCCCGTCCTTCCGAAGCGCCTGTTCAAAGGGGAAATCCCCCTTGGGAAGAGCCTCCGCAAGCTTCCGCACTTCCTCCTCCGGGGTATGCAGCTTCGCATCCGCCACCCGCTCCCGGGCATGTTCAGCCAGTTGATCCAAAATCGTCATAATCATTCTCCTCGGTTGCTAACATCGATCAGCTTGCTCAGCACCTGCAGTGCCTTGCCGGAGTCGATGAGCTCCGCTGCCAACCTGATACCCTCTTCCATGGACTCAGCCTTACCTGCGATGTACAGGGATGCACCTGCGTTCATCAGAACCGCGTCTCTCTTCGGTCCCTTCTCTCCGCTGAGGATGCTGATGGTGATCTTCGCATTTTCCTCCGGAGTGCTTCCCTCCAGATCCTTCTTCGAGCAGCGTGTGAAGCCGAACTGCTCCGGTGTGATAATGCTTGTGCGGAACCATCCGTCCCGGATCTCGCAGACCTTTGTGGGGGAGGACATGGAGATCTCATCCAGCTTGTCCAAGCCGTAAACCACCATGCCGCGCTTTACGCCCAGGCTTACCAGAACCTGTGCCAGGGGCTCAACCAGATACTCATCATAAACACCCAGCAGCTGCATGGACGGAGTTCCCGGATTCGTCAGGGGGCCCAGGATGTTGAACACCGTACGGAAGCCCAGCTCCTTTCGGATGGCACCCACATACTTCATGGAGGTGTGATATTTCTGTGCAAAGAAGCAGCACATGCCCGCTTCGTTCAGCAGCTCCACACAGCGCTCCGGGCTCTGCTGGATATTTACGCCCAGGGCCTCAAGACAGTCTGCAGTGCCGCATTTGGAAGAAGCCGCACGGTTACCGTGCTTTGCCACCTTCACACCGCCTGCTGCAGCCACCAGCGCAGAGGTTGTGGAAATGTTGAAGGTGTGGGCATTATCCCCGCCGGTTCCCACGATCTCGAAGATCTCCATTCCGGTGTCCACCTTTGTGGCATGGTCCCGCATGGCAGCCGCACAGCCTGCGATCTCGTCCGTGGTCTCCGCCCGGGCACTCTTGGTGGACAGTGCCGACAGAAATGCGGCGTTCTGTGTGGGAGAGGTCTCTCCGCTCATGATCTCGTTCATGACTGCGTAGGCCTCATCATAGGTCAGGTCTTCCTTGTTTACGATTTTTACGATTGCTTCCTTGATCATCTTTCTATCCTCCGTTTTCTATTCCGATTTTTATTCAATATTTCTTTTGGTGATATCCGTTTTTTCTTAATGTCCGTTCTCTTCCATGTCATTTCCCCAGAAAGTTCGCCAGCATCTTTCGTCCGTCCGGCGTCATGATGGATTCCGGATGGAACTGCACCCCGTAGATCGGGTACTCCGTGTGCTCCACCGCCATCACCTCGCCGTCCTCCGTAACGGCCGTAATCCGAAGCTCCTTCGGAAGTGTGGTCTCGTCTGCCGCCAGCGAGTGATATCTGGCCACAGGAAAATGTTCCGCCAGTCCGTGAAACAGCAGGCTCTCCGTGTCCGCCTTCACCACCGACTGCTTGCCGTGCATCAGCTCCTTCGCATAGGTAACGGTGGCGCCAAATGCAGCGCAGATGGCCTGATGTCCGAGGCACACACCCAGAGTCGGGATCTCACGGCCCAGAGTCTTTGCCGCTTCGATGATGATCCCTGCATCCTCCGGTCTGCCCGGTCCCGGCGAGAGAATAATGCGGTCCGGCGCCAGCGCCCGGATCTCCTCCACAGTCATCTCATCATTCCGGATCACCCGGATGTCCGGGTCGATCTCTCCGATCAGCTGGTAGAGATTATAGGAGAAGCTGTCATAGTTATCGATCAGTAATATCATCTCAGTTCTCCTCCCTTCCCGCTGCGATCTGCAGTGCCTTAAGCGATGCTCCTGCCTTATTCAGGCACTCCTGGTATTCCTTCTCCGGATCGGAATCTGCCACGATCCCGGCTCCGCTCCGGACGAACACCTTTCCGTTCTTTTTATATACGATGCGGATGGCGATGCAGGTATCCATATTTCCGGTGAAATCGATATACCCGATGGCGCCTCCGTAGATACCGCGCTTGTTGCCTTCCAGGTCTCCGATCAGCTGGCAGGCCCGGATCTTCGGCGCTCCGGAGAGAGTTCCCGCCGGAAGCACAGCCTCTACGGCATCCAACGCATCCCTGTCATCACGGATCTCCCCGCGGACCGTGGAACCGATGTGCATTACATGAGAGAAGCGTTCGATGGAATGCAGCTTCTCAACCTGCACGGTTCCGAATTTCGAGATCCGACCGAGATCATTTCTTCCCAGGTCCACCAGCATGTTGTGCTCAGCCAGCTCCTTCTCATCTGCCAGAAGCTCTGCCTCCAGAGCCTGATCCTCCTGGGGGCTCTTCCCGCGGGGGCGTGTCCCCGCAAGCGGAAATGTGTGAAGTATGCCATCCTCCAGCTTCACCAGTGTCTCCGGTGAAGCGCCGGCCACCTCCACATCCGTTCCTGCAAAGTAGAACATGTAGGGGGACGGGTTGATGGTCCGAAGATTCCGGTAGGTGTCCAGAAGGCTTCCCTCAAAGGGAGCCGACAGGCGGTTGGAAAGCACGATCTGGAAGATGTCTCCCTCGCGGATGTGACTCTTTCCACGCTCCACCATATCACAGAAGCGTTCCTTATCGAAGAGAGGCGTCACCTCACCCAGCAGGCGGCTGGCAGGCTCCACAGCCTTTTCCCCGTGCTGCAGAAGCTCCGAAAGCTCCTTCAGTCTGCGCTCTGCCCGCTCGTATTCCGTATCCATATCATCCAGCCTGATATTTACCATCAGGATGATCTTCTGACGCACATTGTCGAAGGCGATCACTTCGTCAAAGAGCATCAGGTCCATATCCTTGAACTCTTCGTTGTCCTCCACTTCCCGGCGGATGGTAGGCTCACTGTAACCCAGATAATCAAATGCGAAGTAGCCTACCAGGCCTCCCGTAAAGGGCGGAAGTCCCTGGATCCTGGGGCTCCGGTATTCTGCCAGAAGCTCCCTGAGCTTCGCAGAAGGATCCTCAGTCTGAAAGGTCTGGTCTCCCACCTTCATACTGCCGTTTCTGCAGGTGATCTCCAGCTTCGGCTCATATCCCAGGAATGTGTATCTTCCCCAGGTCTCACTGGCCTGGGCGGATTCCAGCAGATAGCAGTGGGTGGATGCCGCCTTCAGGATCCGCATGGTTTCGATGGGTGTGGTGAAGTCCGACAGCAGCTCCGTGCTGACCGGGCAGACCCGGTAGTTCCCGGTGGCTGCGATGGTTTTCACCTCCTGCAGGGTTGGATAGATGTTCATGTGATACCTCCTCTCGAGCTCCGCACAACGTAAAAAGTCCCTGGCGGAGCAAATGCTCTGCCAGGGACGAATAATCTTTCTCTATCCGCGGTGCCACCCTGTTTTACGGCCTTCGATCATCCTTTTCGATCTGCCGTACGCTCTGTAGGATACCAACATATCCCGGGCACGTAACGCCTGCCTCACGTCGCAGAATACTCTGCAGCTACCGGGATCGCTCATCTTTCCTCGTGATCTCTGTCAGCTAACATTTGACTGCGCCCTCAGCGGTCCATTTGACAACCTGTTTCTCATCCGGTTCTCAGCACCCCGGACTCTCTGTAAAGGCATAACTGCCGTTATCTCCGCTTCATCGGTTTGAAGTATTAAACTGTCGTTATGATAGCACCGGCTTCCCCACGTGTCAACTTGTTTTTTTACACGTTATCAGTTCATGGAATTCTGTGCTCCCAGGAATACCGGCACGCCGCTGGCATTGTCCACAATGGCATACACGAAGGGGCGGTCCAGTACAACACTGTAGGGCTCATCCACTACAATAGCCGAACACTTGTCCATTATCACTACCGTTGCCGCAGCCGCCTTGGTTCCGTGGCGGTCCACATCGATCATGGTCTTGTGGATCACGGATCCGATCTTCACCGGAGCGCTTTCATCCGTAACCATGGCATGGAAATTCGCCCCGTCGGAATAGGCTTCCTTCACGCCCAGCTGATCAAGCACATCGTTCATGACGATGCCGTACTCCGTCTTGAATTCCGGCATTGTAACATAGACATCCTTGGAGGAATCCGCTGTAAGATATGCCTCTGAGAATCCGGTGGGATCCTCTGCGATCTTCTTCACATACTCCTCGGTGCTCATGCCTTCCGGAGGCAGGATGCCCACGAAGCTGTACTTTCCGCCCTTATAGGGTTTGATGAATCCCAGGCCGCCTGCCAGAAGGATGGCGCGGCTTTCCGTACTGTAAAGCATGGGCACGGTCTTCTTCGTACCGTCTGCATTCGTAAACTCCCCTTCTTCATTGATATCTGACTCTTCGTATTCCGTCTCCCATTCGCCGTCGAAGGCCATGGCATTGACCAGAGCGATCCGCGCCTCCGGAGAAAGATCATTCAGGATCTCCGGGATCCTGTCGCGGGTGTTTTCCTTCACCCACTAATTGATGGCGTCCACCGTACTCTGGTCAAAGGGGGCCTGATACAGCTCCGCCTTATAGTAATTGGTGACATCATTTACAAATGTATCGCGGAGCTTCACATTCTGGGTTTCATTCACCCAGATGGAATTTGCCACATTCCAGCTGGCCTCCTTACTCTCCTGCATCTGCTTTGCAAAGGTGGCCATCTCCTCATTCAGAACGGCGGGGTCATCGCCGCCTCCCGGGAAGAGAACATTCATCAGCTCCTTCCTGGTGGTGCTTCCCGCGTCCGAGCCTGTAGCCGTCATACCCAGAGCCATCTGGATGGAGATGGGGCTGATCAGGTAATTCCCATT
>CADBRW010000119.1 GCA_902797155.1 uncultured Lachnospiraceae bacterium | reverse complement strand
CCGAACAACCCGGATAACCCGAACAAGCCGAACAAACAAAATGATAATAAGGACAGTGGCCAAAAGACGTCTGATCCGGTGACGAGGACCGCAAAATGGGTGAAGGATTCCAAGGGCTGGAAATATCTGAATGCTGATGGGACCTATTCGAAGAAGAAATGGCAGCAGATCGGCGGCAAGTGGTATTACTTTGATGCCAAGGGATATCGGGAGTCGAAGTGCTATCGCGACGGTCGGTGGCTGAATAAGAACGGTATCTGGGAGAAAAAGACCGGTACCGGAAAATGGTGTAAGGATTCCAAGGGCTGGTGGTTCCGTGATTCCTCCAAGTGGTATCCGAAGAAGCAGTGGCTGAAGATCGACGGAAAATGGTATTACTTCGATGCAAAGGGTTACATGGAGTCCAACTGTTACCGCCAGGGCTGCTGGCTGAACAAGAGCGGCGTATGGGTTGAGAAGTACAGCGGCGGCAAGTGGATGAAGTCGGGTGGTAAATGGTGGTATAAGGATAAGACCGGCTACTATCCGAAGAACTGTACTGTTAAGATCGACGGTAAGATGTACAGGTTTGACCGAAAGGGTTATCTGGTTGACTGACATCGTAAATGACAAAGGATGACAACGCAGGTGCGTATCATTTTCATGAAAAGGAGTATCCCATGTTAAAGGATTTAGAGACATATACCATCGAACAGGAGCAGACACTGCCGGAGGTGAACGGCACAGGCTATATCCTCCGTCATAATAAGACGAAGGCCCGTGTCCTCCTGATCTGTAATGATGACCCCAACAAGGTCTTCGCCATCGGTTTCCGTACACCGCCCACAAACTCCAAGGGCATTCAGCATATCATCGAGCATACGGTTCTCTGCGGTTCCAAGAAGTATCCCGCAAAGGATCCCTTTGTGGAGCTGGCAAAAGGCTCGCTGAATACCTTTTTGAATGCCATGACCTATTCCGATAAGACGGTCTACCCCGTTGCAAGCTGCAACGATAAGGATTTCCGGAATCTGACGGATGTCTACCTGGATGCAGTGTTCCATCCGAACATTTATGACAAAGAGGAGATCTTTCAGCAGGAGGGCTGGCATTACGAAATGGCGGATGCGGACAGCCCGCTGATCTATAACGGTGTGGTTTATAACGAGATGAAGGGTGTGTACTCGGCTCCGGACTCCGTGATCGCGCGGAGCATCAGCGGACAGCTCTTCCCGGATACGGTGTATCGACATGATTCCGGCGGAGATCCGAAGGAGATCCCGACACTGACGAGAGAAGAGTATCTGGAGTATCACAGAACCTACTATCATCCGTCCAACAGCTATATCTATCTCTATGGAAATGTGGATCCAGAGGAACAGCTGGCATATCTGGATCGGGAATACCTGTCTCACTACGATTATCTGGATGTGGATTCGGCGATCACTCTGCAGAAGGCACCGGCCGAGCCGAAGGAGGCGGAGATCCCCTTTGCGCTGGCTGAGGGTGAGAAGGAAGAGGAGAATGCATATCTCACCTTCAATGCGGTCATCGGAACCTCCCTTGATAAGAAGCTTCGGGTTGCCTTTGACGTGCTTTCCTATGTGCTTCTGGATGCAGAGGGAGCTCCGCTCCGGAAGGCCATCATCGATGCGGGGCTGGCTGCAGATGTGGACAGTTCTTATGATACCACCATGCTTCAGCCGGTGTTCTCTGTTGTGGCACACAACTGCGACGGGAAGGACAGCGGCAGGTTCCGTGAGGTGGTCACGAAAACTTTGGAGGAGATCTGCCGGGAGGGACTGGACGAGACCAGTCTTCGGGCTGCGATCCGTCGTTTTGAGTTCACCCACAAGGAGGCGAATTTCGGTCGTTATCCCAAGGGCCTGATGCTGGGACTGGACGCCTTTGACACCTGGTTATATGACGATGCGTCGGCACTGTCGCTGTTCTCGCTGAATGAAGTGTATCGGGAACTGACAGAGGCAGTAGGAACGGATTACTTTGAAGGACTGATCCGCACCTGGCTGCTGGAGAATCCGCATGTAGCCTACATCACCGGCGTTCCGGTGATCGGGAAGGATGTGGAAGAGGAGGAAGCTCTGAGAAAGGAGCTTGCCGAAAAGCAGGAAACCCTTTCTTCCGATGAGAAGAAAGCGGTAGTCGAGGATACGGAGCACCTGAAGGAATATCAGAGCGAACCGACTCCGAAGGAGGATCTGGAATCCATCCCGCTACTTTCCAGAGAGGATATCGATCCGGAGGAAAGGAAGCTGAACAATCAGTTTGCTTCTCTGGATGGGACAGAGCTGGTGTCTCACAGCATTTTCACAAACGGGATCCAGTATCTGGATTTCTGGTTTGATCTGTCGGATCTTACGGCAGAGGAGCTGCAGCTTACCGCACTTCTGACGGAGAT
>CADBRW010000118.1 GCA_902797155.1 uncultured Lachnospiraceae bacterium | reverse complement strand
TCATCCGAAGGATGTTACTGTGCTGTCATGTACAGAAGGTCTTCCCAGCGCTTGTCGACCTCTGCCTGGAACTGCTCGATCAGATGCTCATTTCCGGGCTTGAAGAGATGCTTGAAACGACCCTGGGCCCGGAGGAAATCCTCGATGGGGAGCTTCTTCTTCGGCTCGTAGTTGAGGATCCATTTTCCTTCCACAACCTCGAAGAGAGGCCAGTAGCAGGTGTCGATGGCCAGTTTGCAGATCTCTGCGATATTCGGCGTGTCATACCGCCAGCCACGGGGGCAGGGGGCCATGACATTCAGAAATGCGGCGCCGGGTGTGTAGATGGCCCGTTCAGCCTTCTCATACAGATCCTTCATCATGGGAGTGAAGGTGGACTGTGCCACGTAGGGTACGTTGTGTGCGGCGATGACCTTCGCCAGATCCTTGCGGCTCTGAAGCTTTCCGTTGGAGTCGCTTCCCACCGGCGTGGTGGTTGTATCCGCATACATGGGAGTCGCGGAGGATCTCTGGATACCGGTGTTCATGTAAGCACCGTTATCATAGCAGACATAGACCATGTCATGTCCGCGCTCCATGGCTCCGGACAGGGACTGGATACCGATATCATAGGTACCGCCGTCACCGCCGAAGGTGATGAACTTGTAGGTGTCATCGATGCGTCCGCGCTTCTTCAGTGCGTTGTATGCGGTCTCTACACCGGACAGAGTGGCGCCGGCGCAGGCAAATGCGTTGTGGATATAGCTGTCCTCATAGGACGTATAGGGATACATGAAGGTGGAAACCTCCAGACATCCTGTGGCATTTCCCACCACGGCGTGATCCTCGGGCTTTAAGGCGCGAAGCACGGTACGGACTGTGATCCCCGCACCG
The DNA here is from genome assembly GCA_902797155.1 of uncultured Lachnospiraceae bacterium. Classification (GTDB taxonomy): domain Bacteria; phylum Bacillota; class Clostridia; order Lachnospirales; family Lachnospiraceae; genus Eubacterium_Q. Next base: position 1,273 of record CADBRW010000118.1, on the reverse strand, counting down.
CAGCCGGCACAGAGCCGGTGTCCGGGAGCAAGCCGCTCGGGTTTGTTCATGACTTCTTTAAATTTGAATGGCATAGCTTCCCCTCCCTTACTTTCTGAGTCCGACGTACTGGAACTGTTCCACGGGCTTTCCGTCCTTTACAAGACCCTGCAGGTCTGCGAAGACATCCAGCGCTGACTGGTCGGTGAAATCACGGCCTGCCAGACCATAGAAATAGTTGATGGCTTTTGCGGTCACCCCTGCGTCCAGAAGGGCTGCCTTCAGCTCGGAGCCTAAGGGGCCTCCGCAGCCTGAGAAGCTCTCGGCACGGTCCAGGATCGCAACGGCGGAAACATTCTTCAGGGCAGCTGCCAGCTCCTCCCCCGGGAAGGGACGGAATACCCGGACCTTGATCATGCCGGCCTTCACACCCTGCTCCCGCAGGATATCCACGGCATTCTTGGTATTTCCGGAAGCGGATCCCATGATGACGATGGCATACTCGGCATCCTCCATCCGATATTCCTCGAAGAGGCCGTATTTCCGGCCGGAAATCTTCTCGAAGCGTTCGCACACCTCAAGGATCACTTCCTTGGCCTTCTTCATGGCGAGACGCTGGTTCATTTTCGTCTCCATATAGAAAGGAGAATTCGCATAGGGGCCGATGGCCATGGGCATGTCGGCGTTCAGCAGGAAGTTCTCCGGCTGATAGGTTCCTACGAACTCGCGGACGGTTTCCGTATCCATGGTTTCTATATTCATAACTGCATGGCTGGTGATGAAGCCGTCCTGGCATACCATCATGGGCAGCATAACGTCCGGATGCTCGGTCACGGGATAGGCCATGATGAAGTTGTCATAGGCTTCCTGGTTGGTCTCCGCATAGATCTGAATCCATCCGGAATCCCGGGCACCCATGGTGTCGGAATGGTCGCAGTTGATGTTGATGGGTCCGGTCAGTGCGCGGTTTACCGCACAGAGCACCAGCGGAAGCCGGTCGGATGCGGCGATATACAGCTCTTCCCACATGAAGGCCAATCCGCAGGAGGAGGTAGCCGTAAGGGCTCTTGCACCTGCTGCAGACGCACCGATGGTGGCGGACATGGAGCTGTGCTCCGACTCCACCGGGATGAATTCCGTATCGATCTCCCCATTTGCGATATAAGTGGATACGATCTGGGGGATCTCCGTGGAAGGAGTGATGGGAAATGCGGGCATAACGTCCGGATTTACCTGCTTGATCGCAAGAGCGACTGCTTCATTTCCGGACATACGGTCTCTGGTTCCAGCCATT
>CADBRW010000117.1 GCA_902797155.1 uncultured Lachnospiraceae bacterium | reverse complement strand
CCCATAGAGTATACCTATTATCTCTGTGCGTTTAATGAGTTTGGTGTCAGCGCTCCGTCGAAGAGCTTCACCTTTAAGGCAACGGCTGATGGGCATGCACCGGTTGAGATCGCCGATGAAGCACCGGGTGCGCCCATCATCCGTGAGGCAAAGATGGATTACGATCTGGAAGGATACCATGAGCTGGTATTTTCCTGGGATCCTGCAAAGACCGGTGGAAAACCGTCCACCTACAGATATGAGGTTTATTACCCCGGCAGCTCTGATCCGGATTATACAGGTGAAAGAAGCTGGAGTCAGGAAAGGAGTGACTACTACTCACTTTGTGATACGGAGTATGATACTCCTGCCTATGGAATCTATACCGTGAAGATCTATGCGGTAAATGCAGAGGGGGAAAATGTGGCAACCGTCAAGGTTCCTTTTGTTTCCTATCCCACATTTTCCGCAGAACCGGGGAATGCCAGTGCGGTCCTCAGCTGGAGTCAGACGAAGGATAAAGCTGCATCCGCCTACCGGATCTACCGGAAGGAGCAGGGAAAGAAGGAAGTGCTTCTTTCCACGGTATCGGGCACGGTAACAACCTATACAGATACAACTGCTCTAAACGAAGTGGAATACCTGTATGCGGTGGAGGCTGTTATGGATGACGGGGAGACCCGGAAGACCGATCAGATTTCGGTTATGCCCATGGGACCGCCCAAGGCACCGATCAATGTTAAAGTAAAGGCAGTTGACGGAGTCCTGGTCACCTGGGATATGCCCGAGGGCAGCTGTACTCCGTATTGCTATAAGATCTATTGCAACAAACAAGGCACGGAGGATTGGTATTACTATTCGACCGGATATGAAAATCCAATGGAAAGAGGTATGCTTATCACGGAGATCGAAGGCGGAAAGAGTTATCGGTTCTACGTGGTAGCTGAAAATGAGGCGGGAGAGAGCGGGAAGAGCACGATCAGCGGATATGTGACCGTTCCGCAGGAAGAAAACTGGAATACCATGTATCCTTATCCGGTTACCACACGGTCCATTACCGAGGGTACGGAGCAGCTCACCATTACATGGCAGGCTCCCGATAAGGAAGATGGATATGGAACCGCGGTTTATTATGAGATATGGCGAGCTGACAACTATCAAATGGATAACTATATCGTTGCAAACGTAGTTGCGGAGTCCGGTGCAAAGTCCTATACATGGACGGATAAGGGGCTGGATGCAGGCACCTGGTATTTCTATTATATTCAGGCATGTAACGGTTATGGGGGTGCGCCTACATCCAATATCATGTTCCTGGCCGGAAGACCGAACGGGATCACACCGGATCAGAAGGCGGCTACCGCGGCAGAAGAGGAGATCACAGCGCTTCTCGCGGGACTTCCCGACATTTCCACCGTTACACTGGATGATACGGAAGTGATCGCGAAGATCAAGGAAGCGTATTCCATTTATGACACGCTGACGGATAGACAGAAGAAACTGGTTAGTGCCGATGTGAAGGACAGGCTTCTTACAGCCTATGACACGATCCGTAAGATGGAGCTGGAAGAGAAGTACGGGGAAGAGGTTGCACCCGTTCGCGAGCTGATCGCGGACCTTCCCACAGGAGAAGCCGGTGATGAGGTGACCCTGGCAGATGAGGGAGAGATCGAGGAGGCAAGAGCGGCGTACAATAACCTTCCGAAGGAAGCAAGGACCATTGTGGATACCACAGCCCTGGATGCGGCGGAAGCGGCTATCCGCAGGCTGAAGAAAGAAATCCAGGATGTGAATGATGCCATCAGCGCATTTCCTGACATTTCCACAGTAAATGCAGGCGATCCTGCAGTTTATGCGGCAATACTTAAGCAGATCGAGGATGCGGAAGCAGCCTACAATGCGCTTACGGACGAGCAGAAGGAGCGGGTTGCAAATGTGGCGGCGATCCAAAAGGCAAAGGAGGATCTGGCCAAGAAGAAGGAGGCAGATGATACGAAGGCTGCAGCTGCCGTAACAAAGGTGATCGAAGCGCTTCCGGATGCGTCAGGCATTTCTGCCGACGGACTCAGCTTTGATGAACTGGATCAGCTGGAGGCAAAGGTGGCAGCGGCCCGGAAGGCATATGATTCACTGACCTCCGACCAGAAGAAGAAGGCACAGGATGCGCTCGCAAGACTTACGGAAATCGAGAAGAAGGTGACAGCCGTTCATAAGGAGAAGCACGTGCTGACCTACGTTCCGGCTGTAGCGGCAACACTGACGAAGCTGGGGACGAAGGCACATTACCGCTGTGCATGCGGGAAGCTCTATTCCGATGCTGCAGGAACGAAGGAGGTAACGAAGGCATCCCTTACGGTTTCACTGTTCACTGCAGACGGAGTAAGAAAGTACAACGGAACCTGGTACTACGTGAAGAATCTGGTGGCGGATTACAGTAATAAGAATCGGTTTGTTACCTGGAACGGTAACAGGTATTACTTCGGATCCGCAGGTACCGCGGTCACCGGATGGAAGAAGGCAGGGGCTTACTGGTATTATATGGATCCTTCCACTGCGGCAGTCCAGACCGGATGGAAGAAGGTCGGAAAGAAGACTTATTACTTTAAGGCTGACGGCGCCATGGCAGCAAATGAATGGTGCAAGGGCTACTGGCTGAACAAGGACGGTTCCTGGACCTACAAACCGAAAGCAACCTGGAAGAAGGATAAGAAGGGCTGGTGGTTCGGAGACACCTCCGGCTGGTACGCAAAGAACTGCCGTCAGACCATCGACGGAAAGGTATACTACTTTAATTCCAAGGGCTATATGGCTACGGGCGAATGGTACAAGGGCTACTGGTACAACAAGAACGGTACCCAGACCTATAAGCCGAAGGGCACCTGGAAGAAGGATAAGAAGGGCTGGTGGTTCAGTGATTCCTCCGGCTGGTACGCAAAGAGAGAGTGGCAGAAGATCGACGGTTACTGGTATTACTTTGACTACAAGGGATACATGGTAAACGGATCGCTGAAGACCGGTGGAAAGACCTATTACTTTGACAGCAAGACCGGCAGATGCCTGAATCCCTGATGAAAGTGATTCATTTGGGGACGGTCCTGTAAAATTCGGGGACGGTTCCGGACAGTCCGGAACCGTCCCCAATTTTGCGCTTTTTGGGTTGACAGAGAGGGGGATTCCCTCTATAATACTTTATGGCGCTAAAGCGCTAAATTATTAAAGCACTAAAGAGGTAAAGGAAATGGTGATCAAGATTGCATTGCTTGTGGTGTTCTTCGCAGTCATGCTGGGGGTGGGTATTTACTCCAGAAACAAGGCAAAGAACGTCAATGATTATGTCCTGGGAGGACGTACGGTGGGACCGTGGATCTCGGCTTTTGCCTTCGGAACCTCCTATTTCTCATCCGTTGTATTCATCGGATATGCAGGACAGTTCGGCTGGAAATTCGGTCTGGCTTCTACATGGATCGGCCTCGGAAATGCGTTTATCGGAAGCCTTCTTGCATGGCTCATCCTGGGACGCCGTACCAGACTGATGTCCCAGCAGCTGGATGCAAAGACCATGCCGGAATATTTCGGAAAGCGTTTTGACTCCAAAGCACTGCGTGTTGCAGGTTCTGTCATCGCGTTTGTTTTTCTGGTACCTTACACAGCAGGTGTATACAACGGCCTTTCCCGTCTCTTCGGAATGGCCTTCGATATCGATTACCGTATCTGCGTTGTCATCATGGCAGCACTTACCGCAGCCTATGTCGTGATCGGCGGTTACATGGCTACGGCACTGAATGACTTCATTCAGGGTATCATCATGCTGATCGGTATCTGCCTTGTTATCGGTGCAGTCCTTGCAGGAAAGGGCGGTTTCACTGAGGCAGTTAAGCAGCTCACTCTGGTTCCGACAGATCCGTCGGTTACAACCGAGGCATTGGCGGACGGTCAGGGACTTTTTGCTTCCTTCTTCGGACCGGACCCGTTGGCATTGTTCGGAGTTATCGTTCTGACATCTCTTGGAACCTGGGGTCTTCCGCAGATGGTTCACAAGTTCTATGCCATCAAGGATGAGAAGGCAGTTAAAACAGGTACCATCGTGTCTACCTTCTTTGCGATCGTCATCGCAGGCGGATGCTACTTCCTGGGCGGATTCGGACGTCTCTTCGGAAATGAGCCGGGTATCGTTGATGCAGCCGGAAAGGTTTCCTACGACTCCATCGTACCCTCCATGCTGGCGACACTGCCGGATATCCTGATCGGTATCGTGGTTGTGCTGGTGTTCTCCGCATCCATGTCCACCCTGTCTTCATTGGTTCTTACATCCAGTTCCACGCTTACGCTGGATCTGATCAAGCCGCTGAAGAAGAAGCCCATGAAGGACAAGACACAGCTTCGTCTGATGCAGATCTTCGTAGTCTGCTTCATCGCGATCTCCGTCATTCTGGCATTTAACCCGCCGACCTTCATTGCCCAGCTGATGGGTTATTCCTGGGGAGCACTGGCCGGAGCCTTCCTGGCGCCGTTCCTGTACGGACTCTATTCCAAGAATATCTCCAAGGCTGCAGTATGGGCCAGCTACATTCTGGGTGTCGGCTTTACAATCTTTAATATGTTTGTTCCGGTTATCAAGTCCCCCATCAATGCGGGAGCGGTCACCATGGTTGCAGGTCTCATCATTGTTCCCATCGTCAGTGCCATTACTCCGAAGGTGAACAAGGAGAAGGTGGACGAAATGTTCACCTGCTATGATAAGACTGTTGTGGTTCCCGAGACCGAGAACCTCGGACAGTAAACTAAGGGGTCAGACCCCATTACAGAACTGTTACATATTGATGTAACAATTCTGTAATGGGGTCTGACCCCGTTAAGGTCATGTGACATTTCTGTGACACTCCATAT
>CADBRW010000116.1 GCA_902797155.1 uncultured Lachnospiraceae bacterium | reverse complement strand
GGAATCGGAATGACACGACCGGTCATTTCCGGGACAGATACAGGATTGGAGAAATATGAAACAACGACTTGCGGATTATATAGCAGATTTTCTGACAGAACGCGGTATCACGGACTGTTTTACCGTGACCGGCGGCGGGGCCATGCATCTGAATGATGCCTTCGGACACCATCCGAAGCTTCGCTGCACATACAACCACCATGAGCAGGCATCGGCCATAGCCGCCGAAGCCTATGCCCGTCTGACGAACAGGATGGCGCTGCTCTGTGTGACCACAGGCCCGGGCGGAACAAATGCACTGACGGGGGTGCTCGGAGGGTGGCTGGATTCCATTCCAATGTTTGTGGTGTCCGGTCAGGTCCGTTATGATACCACCGCACGCTACAATGCGCAGTTTACCGGACAGCAGCTCCGGTCCGTGGGAGATCAGGAGTTTGATATCACCAGGGCTGCGGGCGCCATGTGCAAATATGCGGTCATGGTGGAGGACCCGAAGGATATCCGTTACCATTTGGAACGGGCATGGTATATGGCAACCACGGGGCGGCCCGGGCCGGTCTGGCTGGATGTGCCGGTGAATTTCCAGGGCTGTACCATCGAGACGGAGGAGCTTCGGGGATATACGGAATTTGACAGGGCGGCGGATGATGATGCCATGGGTCTGCCGGAACCCTTTGATGAGGATGTGACAGAGGATGTGCTCCGTCAGCTCCGGGAGGCAGAGCGTCCCGTGATCTATGCAGGAACGGGCATCCGTCTGGCAGGGGCCATGGAAGAATTCAGAAGGGTTGCGGAACATTTAAATGTACCGGTCTGTACATACTGGGATGCCGTGGATCTCATCGAAACCGACCATCCGCTCTATGTGGGGCGCGGCGGAAATATGGGGGACCGGCCGGGGAATTTTGCAGTGCAGAATGCAGACCTGATCCTGGCCATCGGAAACCGTCTGCCCATCCGTGTTACAGGCTATGACTGGAAGACCTGGGCGAGGGCTGCGAAGGTCATCATGGTGGACATCGATGCGGGAGAGATGAAGAAGCCGGCCATTCATGTGGGACAGGCTATTCATGCGGATGCGAGAGTCTTCCTTTCGGAGCTGCTGGAGGCAGTGGAGAGAGAGGGCGATTCCTACAGAAAGTCGGGTGTTCTTCACGCTGAGTGGGTAGAAATCTGTCAGAACTGGAAGAAGAAATATCCGGTGGTGACGGAGAAGCAGAAGGCTGAGGATGTCCCGGCAAATCCGTATGCCGTATTTGACATCATCAGCCGGGCACTTCCGGCGGGGATTACCACGGTGACCAGCAACGGAACCTGCTGTGTGGCGGGACATCAGAGCTGGGTCATCAAGGAAGGAAGCCGGTTCCTGAACAACAATGCCGTCGCCAGCATGGGCTACGGACTGCCTGCGGCCATCGGAGCAGCGGTTGCGGAACGCCGGACGGACTGTGCGGCGGAAGCGGACGGACATTCAGAGGAGTCGGGGAATCTGTCCGTAAGTAACGACCATCCGTACGTGATCTGCCTTGAGGGTGACGGAAGTATCATGATGAATCTTCAGGAGCTGCAGACCGTTTCCACAAACCGTCTGCCGGTGAAGATCTTCCTCATTAACAACGAAGGCTACCATTCCATCCGTCAGACCCAGACCAATCTTTTCGGTGATCATACGAAGGTGGGCATCGGTCCGGAATCGGGGGATCTGTCCTTCCCGGATTTTGAAAAGCTGGCGGGAGCATTTGCCCTGCCCTATGTCCGAATCGGAGGCAATCGGGAGATGGAGCAGCGGATCGAAGAGCTGCTTGCCATGGAGGGACCGGTACTCTGTGAGGTAACCGTTACCACGGAGCAGGTGTTTGAACCGAAGAACAGCGCAAGACGTCTTCCGGACGGGACTATCGTCAGTCCTCCTTTGGAGGATCTGGCACCCTTCCTTCCGAGAGAGGAGCTTGCAGAGAATATGTATATATAATGTTATCCTGAGCGGACAGCCGGGGGACGCAGGTGAAAAATCGGGGACGGTTCCGGACTGTCCGGAACCGTCCCCGATTTTTCACCGGTTTTTGGTTTCAGAATGACAGTGGAGGAGCATATGGGAAAGATTAGCTTGCTGGACTGCACATTGCGGGACGGCGGATATGTAAATGACTGGCGGTTCGGGCGGGAGGCCATTCGCGGTATCGGCCCGAAGCTGGCGGACAGCGGAATCGAGATCTTCGAGGTGGGGTTCATCAAGGGAACGTCCTTTGATCCGGACCGTGCCGTCTTTCCGGACGTTTCGTCCATTGCACCGGTGATAGCTCCCAAGAGAACGGAGCTTTCCTACGTGGGCATGGTGGATATGTCGGCACCTGTGGAGCTTTCCTGCCTTGTTCCTAAGCGGGAGGATTCCGTGGACGGTCTGCGTGTCATTTTCAAGAAGGC
>CADBRW010000115.1 GCA_902797155.1 uncultured Lachnospiraceae bacterium | reverse complement strand
GTTGATGGCCTGCATGGATCTGAGCAGCGGTGTCTTCTTGTCCAGTGCCTCTCCCGAATAAGAGCAGAATGCTGTGGGGATGCACAGTGTATGATCCTTAATGAATGCATAGGATGTGGGATCCCATGCGGTATAGCCTCTTGCCTCAAATGTAGCGCGAAGTCCGCCTGACGGGAAGGAGGACGCATCCGGCTCACCCTTGATCAGCTCCTTGCCGGAGAACTCCATGATCACGCCGCCGTCACCTGTAGGTTCGATAAAGCTGTCATGCTTCTCAGCCGTAACACCTGTCAGAGGCTGGAACCAATGTGTAAAATGTGTGGCACCGTTCTCCAATGCCCACTTCTTCATCTCAACAGCTACCGCCTCGGCCACCTTGTCATCCAGACGAACGTTCTCGTCGATGGTCTTCTTCATCGCTGCATACACATCATCCGACAGTCTTTCCCGCATCTTGCGGTCATCAAATACCAGTGAACCAAAAAGCTCAGGCACATTTGTTTTTTCCATGATCATTTCTCCTTGTCCTTTTTTACGCTTCATTCACAGACTTAATTTTCTTAATGTATCCCTCGTCCAAAATGACGTTACTTATGATACATCAATTAATATTGTTTTGCAATCGGCACATTTACCACTTATTTCCCGGGTTTTTGGAAAATGTTGCGCATATTGTCTTTCCGGCCGGGCCGAAGCACTCCCAAACGGAAAAAAAGCGCCTTAGAGTTTCCTCTAAGACGCCCTTGCCTTCTATGGTTCTGAATTATAAGACCGATTTTCCCAAATGTCAATCCTTTTTTTAAAATGATCACCACTTAAAGTAAAATACGTGACATCCGTGGATCATATACTGCGTCTTGATCTTCGTCAGATCATAGCCCTCATGCATACGGAAGCTGTCATAATCCCCGATCATATTCTTACCGGCCAGCGCCTCTTTCGCCGCCTTCAGGGATGTGGCGGAGCCTCCGTGGATCAGGCATCTGCGGAAGGTCTTGGTTCCCACCACGCTGAACTGGTAGGGGGAGTAGATCACATCTGACAGGGTATTTCCGTAATGGCCGGAACGCAGCCGGTTCAGCACCACATTTGCCACGGCCACCTGCCCCATATAGTCCTCTCCGCCGGCCTCGGTATAAACCGTTGCCGCCAGCAGATACAGGTCCTCCTCGGAAACCTCGATGGGCTTGTCCCAACGGACAACACCTTCCTCCGCCTCGTGGATCATGACCTCCTCATAACCGTCGGACAGCCGCCAGCCACGTACACAGTAGCCCTCCTCATTAAACTCGTAGCCCCAGCCGTCGATGTAGGCGATACCGGTCAGGAAGCTGTCATCATTTCCGTACCACCAGGTATTCTTCTTGCCGTGCTGCCATTTGTAGGTCGAGGAGCTTGAAGCCCCACCGGTACCCAGGTAACGTCCGTCCTGGTACCATTTCCAGCCCTCGCCGCTGGCAGCCATGCGACCGCCCTGCCCGGGCTCCATATAGTATTTCTTTCCACCGCTGGTGACCCAGCCTGTAAGCGCGGTTCCGTCGCTGTTAGCGTAGTACCACTCTCCCGACGCGCCCTTCAGCCAGCCCTTCTTCTCCACCATACCGCCGAAGGAATTGAACAGATAGTACACCGGTTTCTGGGAAAATGCGCCGGCGCAGTCATAGGTTCCCCATTCTGCCATCCTGCCGGTACAGCGGTCAAAGAAATACCAGTGCTTTCCGATCTTCCTCCATCCGGTCACACAGGAAATGTCAGGAGTCAGATAATACCAGGCCTGTGTCTCAGGATCCTGCCACCAGCCCTTCTTCCCCGGAAGATATCCGTCCGCATCAAAGATGTAGAGCTGGGAATTGATCCATGCCTTCCGGTTCTTCAGGAAGGTGGAACCGTCCTCCGTCTGATAACGCCAGTGTCCGTCCTCCGTCTTCACCCATTTATAACGTACCGGGGTATCCTCCTTCTCATATGTGCCCAGACCGATCCGGTCCCCAAGGGGATAGCCGTCGTGAAACTGATCTCTGGCATAGCCTGCTTTGGTGAAGAAATACCAGTGATTGTCCACCAGATGCCAGCCATTCGCCAGGTACTCACCGGTCTCCCTGTTGGTGCAGCGTCCGAAACGAAGGGTCTTATCCGAGTCCCCTTCCTCCGTATTTCCCCAGAAGGTCCAGGTCCATCCGTATTTCGCGGTTTCGACCTCCATGGCCTTGGCCTCCGCAGCTCCTGCGGGACAAAGGATCCCGAAGATCAGTGCCCACACCGAAAGAAGGGTCCATATTGATTTTCTTTTTCTGAAAAGCTTCATACTTCTACCGTTTATTCCTCTCCTGGCTTTCTGCCTGCATCACAGCATTTTCTTCAGATACTTTCCCGTATGGGACTTCTTCACCTTCGCGATCTGCTCCGGTGTTCCCGCTGCCACCAC
>CADBRW010000114.1 GCA_902797155.1 uncultured Lachnospiraceae bacterium | reverse complement strand
ATCCGCTATCGGGTCGCCCTTCGACTGCATGAAAGCCGCCGTATAAGGCACGCCCGACGCCGCCTGCGGATAAACTCCGACGGTGTGATCGACGAAATACGTGTCGAAGCCCTCTTTTATTATCTCATCCGTGCTGAGCCTGCCGGTCAGCTGTGTGAGTATCGCGCCGATGATCTCAAGGTGCGCCAGCTCCTCCGTGCCGATATCGGTCAGCAGTCCCGCGACTCTGTCGTCCGGCATGGCGAAGCGCTGTGAAAGATATCTCAGCGACGCGCCGAGCTCTCCGTCGGGTCCGCCGTACTGGCTGATTATTATCTTCGCCGCTCTTGCGTCCGGTCGCTTTATATTCACCGGATACTGTAATCTTTTTTCATATCCCCACATCAGCAGTCCGCCCTCCTTTTCCACGGCATGGGAGCGCCGTTCCACGACCACCCGTAAGCGGTCTTCACGAAATACGCGTCAAGGCTCCCGTATTTGTCCGTATACTCTTCAACGAGCGCCGTTCTCTTCTCCATCCTTTGAGCGAAAGCGTCGATCGCTTCGGCATCGCCCGGGTGAGTGTCAAGGAAAAGGCGCAGCTCATCCATGACGAAGCTCACCTCGTTTATCTCGGAGAGCAGTTCTTCCCTGTCGTCGCGTCCGTTCATCTCGCGCCTCCTTCATAGGGCATATACAGCGCCGGGAAAAGCGTCCCGTGCGACAGCGCCTCGCCGTCGGAATATATCTTTCCGTATTTCTGATCCCTGACGTACGCCATGGCGTACGCCGGTTCTTTTTCTTCTCCGCCGGGGCTGACGGGCTCACCGCAGCCGGGCGCGCCCGCGTACCGGAAACGTATATATCTGTCGTTACTGTGCATTATCTGATCGCATCATGTGATGCACTCCCGGAATATTAGGCGGGAAATTCATCCCGCCCGTATCAGTATATGAACCGGGCTGTTTACGCGCAACAAAAAAACAGCTCCGCAGAGCCGTTTTTTTGCCGTCAATAGTTTTCGCAGTTTACTTCGAAATAGCTCTGCGGATGCGCGCATACGGGGCATACGTCGGGCGCCTTGGTGCCGACTACGATATGTCCGCAATTGCGGCATTCCCATACCTTTACCTCGGACTTTTCGAATACGGCGGCAGTCTGCACGTTGTGAAGCAGCGCTCTGTATCTTTCCTCGTGGTGCTTTTCTATCGCCGCCACGCCGCGGAATTTCGCCGCAAGCTCCGGGAATCCCTCAGCCTCCGCGGTCTTCGCAAAGCCCTCGTACATATCGGTCCATTCGTGGTTTTCGCCGTCAGCCGCCGCTTCAAGGTTCTCGGCTGTGCTGCCGATCCAGTTCAGCTCCTTGAACCAGAGCTTCGCGTGCTCCTTTTCGTTATCCGCAGTTTTCAGAAACAGCGCGGCGATCTGCTCGTATCCATCCTTCTTTGCCTTCGAAGCAAAATACGTATACTTGTTTCTCGCCTCAGACTCTCCCGCAAAAGCAGCCATGAGATTCTGTTCGGTCTTGGTTCCTTTGTAACGATTTTCAGCCATTTTCAATACCTCCTTACAACTGTTAGTAAACCAGTTCCCCCCGTTCACTCAGAACACGGAGAAAATGTGCCAACGGGAATCCAACTACATTGTTATAATCCCCTTTGATCCGTTCCACAAACCGCACCCCCAGGCCCTGGATCCCATAGGATCCCGCCTTGTCCATGGGTTCTCCCGAAGCCACATAATCGCGGATATCCTCCTCCGAAAGCCGATAGAAGGTCACCCGGGTGCAGTTGGAAAATGTGACTCGTTCCGTCCCCGGCACCTGAAGTACCGTTACGCCCGTATACACCTCATGGGTACGTCCGGACAGCTCCCGCAGCATACGTACCGCGTCATCTTCATCCTTCGGCTTCCCGAGGATCTCTCCGTCCAGCGCCACGATGGTGTCCGCCGCAACCACAATTGCCTCCGCTTCCGAAGGCCTCATCTTCCGCACAGCCTCCGCCTTCCGCATGGACAGCTCCTCCACTACGGCAGCCGGTTCCGTCACGGTCGGAGTTTCATCCACATCCGCCGTCAGTACGCGAAATGTAAGTCCGGCCTGCGTCAGGAGTTCCTTCCTTCTCGGCGATCCGGACGCCAGTATGATCTCGTGTCGTTGATACATTTTCCTTTCCCTTCAATGACCTGCCATAGTGCAAAAACGGGGACGGTTCCGGACAGTCCAGAACCGTCCCCGTTTTTGCGCCTGCGTCCCAGTTTTTTCCGTCTCGCCGTCCAATTACGACGGATCGTCCTCTTCCAGGGCCACGCCCTTCTTCTGTGTATAGAGGATCACTCCGTCTCCCGCACGGATCACGGTATCCCCCTTCGGTGCGATGCTTCGCCCGCTTCTTCGTATCATGACCAGGAAGGTCTGACGCGAGATATCCAGATCCCGCACTGCCACCCCGTTCCACGGATGGTCATGACTTATCATGATCTCTTTGATATCCACCGGGGTGTCACCCTTCAGTGCCTCCGCACCGATCACCAGCTTGTCCCCGGCCTGCAGCACCACATTTCCACGGGGGATGATGGTCTCCCGTCCTCTCTGGATCACGGCAATGATGGTGCCATGGGGCAGTCCTGCCTCCTTCACTTTCTTTCCGACCCACTGGTCCTTCGAACCAAGCTTCACATGAATGAACCTGATATCCTCCTCTGTCCCGGACTCACCGATCCTCTTCAGACGGGTATACTGCTCAACAAATCCGGCGGAAATGATACCCGTTGGGATCGCAACCATGCCCACACCCAGGAAGGTGATGGCAATGCCCAGGATCTTTCCCATGGTCGTAATGGGATAAATGTCTCCGTAGCCAACCGTCAGCAGGGTCGATGCCGACCACCAGATTCCTGAAAATGCATTCTTGAAGACACCGGGCTGCGCCGCATTTTCCACACTGTACATACAGAGACTGGACGCCAGCATCAGGACCAAAATGATGAACACGGAGGAAAGCAGCTGTGACCGCTTACTGGAAAGAACCTCAGTGATAACATTCAGCGAATCATAATAGGCATTGATACGGAACAGACGCATGATCCGGGCAACACGGAAGAACCGGAATACGGAAGCTCCGCTGGGGAAGAATACCGGCAGATAGAACGGCAGGAAGGACAGAAGGTCGATGATTCCCGCGAAGGAAAACATATACCGGAACAATGCCTTCGCCGGCGTGGATTCCGGGTACAGATATCTGGAAGTATACAGGCGCAGAAAATAATCCACCGCGAAGATAAACACGGTGATATGCTCCAGAATCTCAAACAGGGTTCCGTATTTCGCCGAGATATCATCGAAGGTGTTGAGGATCATGACCACCAGATTCACGATCAGCGCCACCGTCGTGATCACGTCATAGGCCTGATTCAGCGGTTCATCCACCACGCCCACGGACACCATCCGAAAGGTGTGATACCGGAGCAGATCCTTCTTCGGACGATCCACGTCCCCGTTGCTCGGAACCGACGTTTCATCCGCCTTTATGCTGTTGTCCCTGGAATCCTTTTCCATCATTTCACCTACAGCTGAAAACTGTGCGGCAGGAGTTCCTCCAGCCGGTAAACCTCAAAGCTATCCTCTGAACGGGCCACGATCACAGGCATGCCGGGATCCTCCGCAAATTCCGTCATCACCTGACGGCAGGCTCCGCAGGGATACGGAAGTTCTCCGTCCTCCGGTCCGATGATCGCAATGGCGGAAAGCTTGCGCTCGCCTGCTGCAACCGCCGAAAATATAGCGTTTCTCTCCGCACAGATGGTCAGCCCGTAAGACGCATTTTCCACGTTGCATCCTCCGTAGATCTCTCCTGATGCCGCCAGCACCGCAGCCCCCACGGAATAACCGGAATAGGGTGCGTAGGCATGCGAACGTGCAGCCTGAGCCTTCTCTATCATTTTCTTCTGTAATTCAATATCCATATTCCTACCCCCATAGTCAGACCGGCCAAATCGGTCAAATCGGGGACGGTTCTGAACAGTCCGGAACCGTCCCCGATTTTTCACCTGCGTCCCCTTTTTCACCCGGATTCAGACGATCTTCTTCAGCTCGTCTTCCGTCACGCCGTATTGCCGGCAGAAAGCAGCCAGCTCTCTGTCGCTGCGGATAAGGCAGATGTCCCGGAATTTCCGGGTCTCCAGATTGATCAGGCCTGCCACCCGCTCTCCCGTACAGATGCTGGTCTTCAGCGCCGGCTGAAACTTCTCACGGTCATAGGTTGCCGTGGGTGTGTGATTCTTCTTTCCAAACATGAAATCCATACACCCCTTTTCGGATTCTTTATAATTCTTCCTGTTTCTTCACCAACTCTTCCTTCAGCCTGTCGATGATCTTATCCTTCGGTGCCGGCTTGGAGTAGAAGAATCCCTGGATATAATCCGCTCCCATGCCTGCGATCATATCGGACATTTCCTGGTCCTCCACGCCCTCCGCAACCACGCGGAGTCCGATGTTCTTGAAGGTCCGGATGGTATTCTCCAGAATGATCCGGGAGACCTCGTTCTTCATGGCCGCCCACACCACATATTTGTCGATCTTTACAATGCTGAAGGGCAGGTCCACCAGATAATTGAGGTTGGAATAACCCGAACCGTAATCATCCAGTGACAAATGGATCCGCTGCTCCGTAAATCGCTCCATATTCCGGATGAGCAGCTCTTCCGACGAGGCAGCCACAGACTCGGTCACCTCGAAATTGATCATATGGGTCGGAACCTGATGCTTCTGCATGATACGCAGCACATCCCGGTGGATATCCGGCTGCATACACTGCACCATGGACAGATTCACTTCGATAAAGTCGATGCCAAGCTCGTGAAGATCCGATTCCTTAATGAAGCGACAGCAGTCCTCCAGGACCAGCAGTCCCAGCTGGGTGATGCTTCCGTTCTTCTCCGCGATCTTGATGAATTCCTCCGGCGACACGTAACCGTATCCCGGCACATTCAGGCGCGCCAGCGCCTCCATGGAATAGAACCCCTTCCTACGAATGTCATAGATCAGCTGATAATGAACTTCAAAATGTCCGTCCCGGATATTCTGCATCATGGTGGATTCGATGGCCTTCTTCCGGACCATGGCCTCCGCCGCAGTTTCCTCCACCTCGAAGAACTGCCCTTTTCCCCGTGCCTTCGCCTCTGCCACCGCATACTCGATAGCGGAAACCAGCTCATTCTCCGGATGATTCGACGCATGTACCAAACCGATGCAGGCCGTGATCCGCGCCTCTGCCTCGCCGATATGATAGGTCTCTTCCATAATCTCCCGGAGCGACTCCCGGACCCCCTCACGGCCATTCTCAACCAGTACGGCAAATGTATCGCCACCGAAGCGGAACACCTGTCTGTCTCCGAAGGTCTTCATCATGGCCTGCGCCATGCCCTGAAGGATCAGATTTCCGCCCTCTAGTCCGTACATTTCGTTGATCAGCTTGAAGTTATCCGGCGCAACGGTGTAGATATCCTCCAGCTTCTCGTCCTCCATGTCCTTATGCACCCGGTCCATCATGGCCTTCCGGTTCAGAGCTCCAGTGACGGCATCCAGCAGTGACACATTGCTTTCCGAAATGAAGTACATAACGTACACGGAAAGGGCCGATCCCACACCTGCCAGCATGATATCCGGCGTAATGAACTGAACCACGCACATGACCGCAGGAATCCCGATCATGGTAAAGAGCAGAGGGAATTCCCTCCAGCCGATCTGCCGCCGCCAGCGGACAGCCAGGCAGATGGACGCGATCATATAGATCGCCACATTTATATACAGATAAATGTGCAGCGGTCCGTGATGATAACCGGTCTCGTCAAAATAAAAGATCAGATGATGGATCGGAGATGTGAGACACAGCAGCTCTCCCAGCATCGCCGGAAGGCAGCTCCAGGATACCAGACGCTTCTCCACGGCCGTGACTTCAGGTATCTTCCTGTAAATGTACATGACAAAAATAACCGGAAGGGACATCTGAACCGCCAGGAACAAGGCGTTCATCCCCCAGTTGATCCATGCCGGGATCCGGTCATGGTAAGGAAGGCAGTAGGTCGTGATGATGTCCAGTGCATTGCTGGCAAAAACCAAATACAGATACATCTGGAACACCCTGGACTGATATCCTTCCAGTCTTTTTCTTGTCTTAGAGATCACGAACAGCAGTATGAGAAACAGCAGCGCGCAGATCTCCAAATCAACGTTGTATTGCATTTACCAAACTCCTGCCGATCCTGCAAGTGTTGCATAGTCAGTACGTTCCATCCGCTTCTCGAATTCCTCCTTTCGAAGCGGCCGGTCGAAGAAGAAGCCCTGGGCCTCATCGCAACCGTTATGCTGGATCAGCCTCAGCTGATCCGATGTTTCGATCCCCTCTACGATACAGAGCATTCCCAATCCCTGCGCCATGGCCACTACATAGCGGAACATCAGGTTCTTCTGAACCTCCACCGGGTCACCATCCACCGGAAGGAAGCTCTTGTCGATCTTCAGCACATCCCAGGGGATATCCCGGATCAGGGTCAGGGACGAATAGCCGATACCGAAATCGTCCACCGCCGTCTTGATCCCCTCTTTCCTAAGTCCCTCGACGATCCGCTTCAGGTCACTGAACTGTACATCCGACGTAGTCTCAGTCAGCTCGATCTCGATATATTCATGGGGAACATTGTTCTTATCAATAGCATCTAAAATGTGCCGCAGCAGATCCGCATCCGCCAAATTCCTTCTGGACAGGTTCACGGAAACCCGGGGAACTCTGCGTCCCTGATCCAGCCAGAAACGGATGTGCCGGCATACATGATCCAGCATATACATATCCAGCGCGCAGATATCCATGCTCTGCTCCAAAACCGGGATGAATTCCGCCGGCGGCACCACACGCCCATCATGATTCCAGCGGCACAGCGCCTCCGCTCCCGAAAGGGTGAAGGACTGCATATCCACCTTCGGCTGATAGTATACTTCAAACTCTTCATCCCGAAGTGCGGAACGGAAATTCGACTCGATCTCCAGCTCCCGCATCCTCTGATCCATCATAACGGAATCAAAGTACAGAACACTCTCATCCTTGCTCTGCTTTACCTTGCTTCCCGCACGGCTGATCCGGTCCATAACCTCGGACGGACCGCTCATGGAGCCATCCTCCGGCACCTCATAGACACCCAAAGTTGCCGTGACACGGATCCGGTCACCGGTGGAATCATCGTAGACCACCATCATTTCCAGGGCCTGATCTATGATTTCCTCCGCATGCTCCTTCTCAACCAGAAGGGAGTAATTATCACCACCCACACGGGCGATCATCTCATCGCCGGAAAGGCTGGCCTCCAGGGTCTTGACATATCTCTTCATAACAAGAGATCCGCGCTTCCGCCCCAGCTGCTGGTTCACCATGGAGAAATGCTTCAGGTTCAGGAAGATGGCAGTGAACTCACTCATCCTGCCCTGCTGATGCAGACGTCCCAGAGACTGCATAAAGAAGCGGTGATTTCGGACATCCATTTCCTGATCATGATAGCTGAGACGCTCAGCCAGATGCATGAGCCGGATACGGCCGTCCATAACGAAAACCATGCGAAGGACCAGATCCACGCCTTCCTTCTCATGCTCATTCCAATCAGGTTCCCCTTCCCTCTGCCATGCACGGATAAATACGATATTGTACCCATGGGTCACGTTTCTGCGATCCAGGAACCTCTTTTTGTCAGGCTTACCCTCCCGGAACCGTTCCTCGACTCTTCCGTGTCCGGAATGCTCCTGTTCCTGATTCGCATAGGTCAGCACCTCCAGTTTTCCGATACGGAGCATGCTGCAGAGATTTCTGAGCTGTCTGTCATCTCTATGGAAATCCGTCCAGGGGGTTCCCTCCATCTCGATAAATGTATTTCGGAAGCCCTCCATATAGCGAAGCTGTACCATCTCCTCGTCATCGGCGGGAGCAGAGGGTTTCCTTGCCTCCCTCTCCAGATGATGCTGGCGCTTCACCTCATACATACGGCTGTCGCCCTCATGAATAAAGGCGTCAACATCCCTGATCTCACCACGGCGGGCCACCACGCCCACACTGATGGAAAGCATCCCGTGCTTCTCAGGGATCATCTGTTCAACACGTTCCTGCAATTCCCCGATCTTCTTCTGCAGAACTCCCTCCTGCATCTCCGATTCCAGAAGCACCGCAAATTCATCCCCGCCGAGACGCACACCACGTCCTGACGGAAATACCTCCTTCAGAAGCTCTGCTACCCTGACCAGGATCCGGTCACCCTGATGATGACCGAAGGTGTCATTGATATCCTTAAAGCCATCCAGGTCCATATAGAGAAGTGTCCAGAGCTTGTCAGACTGCTCGGACAGATATTTGTAGAAATAGCGGCGGTTGTAGAGCCCGGTCAGCACATCCGTCGTAAGAAGCTGGTCCATCTCACGAAGGTGCTTTCTCTGCAGAGTCACATCCTCCATCAGGCAGAAATAGCCGGACAGATGATTGAAGTGATCCCGCACCTCCTGCTCCATCACCAGGAAGATCTTCGTCTCCCCATCACCGGTCCAGGAGAATTCCTGCTTCACCATATGGCGCTCCCGGTCCACCTCCGGTTCCGTCATGGGCAGAAGGCTCTTCTTCCACTCCTTATAGTCAAACTCATCCATTACGGAAGTATCCGTATCGGAAATGTCCATAAATGCGCTGTTCATCCGGACCGCCTTCCAGTCCGTAGTCGCAGCAAACATGGGAAGCGGAACATTTTCCACAAGAATGGAAAGCTCGATTCCCAGATTCCGGATATTCGTCACGTCATGACCGACACCGATGGTTCCGAAAACCTTCCCGAAGGAATCGTAGATCGGCGTCTTGTAGGTGGTCAGCTGCTTGATGCCCTCCCGGCTCTCAACCTCCTCCTCAAAGGAGCAGGTCTTGCCGGAACGGATCGTCAGTTCCTCCGAGCCGCTGCAGTCCCGCACGCTGGCTCCGGGTGCCGGTTCCGGTGTATCCCAGATATAATAATGATCCTTGCCTTCGATATCGCTCTTATCCTTCTGAACGGTTTTGGCAAATGCATCGTTCACCTTCAAATGGATCCCGTCCAGTCTCTTATACCACATCAGATCCGGAACCGTGTTGATGGAGGCATCCAGCAACATCTTATACTCCCATGCCAGATGCTCCGCCATCAGAAGACGCAGCAGCTCCCGGAAATGGATCTTTCTTTCTTCAACGGTCTCCTCCGCCGGCCAAAGCACATCAAAAGAACAGTCCTTCAGCTGCTCCGCATCTGCGCAGAACACCGTTCGGAACTTCTTCTCTTTCGCATGGACCAGCCGCCTGGGGTCACCTGTGATCAGCACGGGCAGTCTGCCCACCGGTGCTGTCAGATCTCCGCCATGTTCTACGGCAAAGGACAGTCCGGCACAATCTTCATCCGGGGAAACTTCTCGAAAAGCCTGTTCGGTTCTTTGATCTAAGTCTGAATAAAAAACTATCTGAATCGGTATCATATTTTCTGCTCCACCCATTTAGTCTCGAAATATACAATCCTCCCAATTGTATAATTTCACAAAGTACATTATATCACAACTTAGGGGTTCTTACCACACGAAAAAGGGTGCTGCCGCATTTTCATGCGGTAGCACCCCTGCTCTCGGACTGCGGTACGAAACCACAGTTCTCATTGGTTCAGTTGTCAGTTACTATCTGTTCTTTCTGCGCTTGCTTACAAGTACAAATGTGAATCCTGCTGCAGAAAGGATCATAAGCATGATCAGAAGCACGATCGGTGTATTGTCGCCGGTCTGTACAGTCTTCTCAACTGCTGTTGCGATCTCGGCTACGTGATGCTTCAGCTCGTCTTCAACGATCGTCTCTTCCGTCTCAACGCCTGTCTTTACACTGTAGCCTTCCGGAACCTTGGTCACCTTGATCTTGTAGGTACCAACCAGTGCGGTGTACTTTCCGTTCACCTTCTTGGACAGTTCAGTTACCATACCGTTTTCATCTGTGGTAAAGGAATGAACCGTTCCATCCGGATAGGTAACCTCTACGGTTGCTCCCGGTACCGGCTTCTTGGTCTTCTCATCGATAACCTTGATATCCAAACCACCTGTCTTCGGTGCGATCTTAGCTTCCAGCTCGGTCAGCTTGGAGGATTCAACAACGCCCTTCTGCTCCTTACCTACGGTTACACGGTAGCCTTCCGGCACCTCTGTAACTGTGTAAACATATTCGCCTACTTCAGCGGTATAGTTGCCGTAATCATCCTTCTGAGCGTATTCCGTTACCTGACCGTTCTCATCAGTGGTGAATTCCTTCTCTTCGCCGCTCGGAGTTGTGATCTTCACGGTTGCTCCCGGAACTACCTCATCTGTCTCCTCATCAAGCACGGTAATGACGATACCACCGCGATCGGTTGCGATCACTGCTTCATGATGTCCTTCGCCGTCCTTCGGAACGACTACCACTCCGGTCTCACCCGTCGTTACATCATAACCAGTCGGTACATCTGTAACCGTAACGGTATAGGAACCTGCCGGAACAGTCGGAACGTTGCCGTCCTGGTCCTTGATCTGGCCGTTCTTGTCGGTCTTGTAGGTCGTCTTTGTACCATCCTCACCGGTAATCTCTACGGTTGCATCCGGAACATCCTTGCCACTGTTCTGCTCTGTTACATGAACGGTGATCTTTCCTGTTTCCTTCTTCTTGTAGTTATTAACCAGCTCGGCCTCGGTTGTCTTACCCTTTGCAACAGTTGCCTGGGTTGTGGTCACACCACCTGTGCGGTCATAACCGGAAACCGTGATGTCTGTGCTGTCCTCGGTAATGGTGTACTTGCCTGCCAGCAGATTATTGATGGTCAGACCGCCGCTCACCTTAACCTCCAGAAGTACTGCAGTATCACTCAGTGTACCGTCAGCCTTCACATACTTTCCGGCCTCGTTCTTTACAGTCACCTTGAAGGAAGTCTTCGCCGGATTGTCACCGCCTACGGTCTTCTTGATCTTCAGGGTTCCCTTCTCCTCAACGTAATCGTTCTTCAGCTTTGCGCTTCCGTTTACGACATTGTTGTTTGCATCCACGGAAATGGATGTCTGCTTCTCAGTCTCACTGGAAGCCTTGGTCCAGGTAAATCCTGCAACATTTGCAGCATCTGTCTCATCCTCAGTGATGGTGTAGTTACCCTGCGGTGCACCATTGATCGTCAGACCTGTTACAGGAACATTCAGAGCGGTCTGAGCTGCAGAGGTCGTACCCTGTGTATCTGTGATGTACAGCTGCTTTGTGCTGTTGTATACATATACCTTGAAGCTGTCCTTTGCAGGCTTGTTGCCTGTATCGGAGGTAACTTCCTTCTCGATCTTGATGGAGCCCGTCTTCGGAGCATCCTTCAGGATGATCGTCTTGCCGTCTGCTGCCAGCTCAACAGGTCCGCCAACCGAAACGATGGTTACCTTGTAGCCTGAAGCCGCGGTGTCATCCTTCTCAACCTTGAACTCGATCGCTGTTGTAACTCTCTCGTAACCGTTGGGTTCAACCGTCTCTTCGAAGTAATAGGTACCCTCTTCCAGCTGCTCTACATGAGATGTCTTTGTGGAAACCCATTCCTTTCTGAAGGTCTGGTCGCCGTCCTTTGTAAGAACGATGGTTGCGCCCTCGATCTCGTCTCCGCTGAATGCATCTACCTTGCTGATAGCTACCTCATACTTGTCAACCTGAGGCTCAGTGTAGGTATAAACGTTAACCAGTTCCTTTGCTGCGGTTGTGTTTGCAACCGTAAACTCAATGTTATCAAAGCCAGTGGTACTTGCAGTCTGATCGATGGTAAGTGTTGCATCCACATTGTTCAGATCTGTAGATACCTCGTTTACAGTGTACTTGCCAAGCGGAAGATCACTGATCACAAGCGCTGTAGTCTTGCTTACAGTGAGGTTCGGATCATCATTTACAGCAGCACCTGCAGCATTGATGAACTTTCCTGCTTCGTTCTTAACCTGTACCTTGTAGGCCTTGTTCTCAGCTGTAGCAGCGATGGTTGCCGGCGCATTTCCGTTAACGGTAACGGACTTGGTGATGGTCAGCGTACCCTTTGCCTCTTCAGCCGTGTACTTATTTGTAATGGTTACTGCTCCCGCCTTTGCGGTGGTTACGTCTGTTGTACCGGTTGTAACTGTGGTGGTGTCAAATGTGTAGGTGGTTGCACCGTCAACCACATTTGCCGCACCGGTCTCAGTTACAGTGTAGTTACCTGTCGGTATACCCGTCAGGATTGCCTTTCCGTTTGTAAAGTCTGCCGGATAGTACAATGTAACCTGTGCAAAGTCTGCCGGAAGATCATTCTTCGTTACGGTAAATGCCAGGTTCAGCTTTGCATCCGGAGGTGTCGCACCGGAGAATGCCTTTGTGATCTCCAGGTTGCCCGTCTCTCTTGCATACGCATTTGTAAGTGCGATCTCTGCAGTCTGTCCCTTCGTTACCCCCTTGTTACCGGAGCCGTTTGCCGTCAGGGTATAACCCGTAACCTGTGCATCCGTCTCATCCTCGGTAATGGTGTAGTTTCCTGTCGGAATATCGTTGATCACAAGATCGGTTCCTGCAGTTACGGTAAGACCCGGATCTGTATCTACCAATGCACCCTGTGCATTGACGAACTTCGTTCCGTTTGTCTCCTTAACGGTTACCTTGAACTCTGTCTTCGGCGCGTTCGCTGCCGGAGTTACAGTCTTCGTGATCTTCAGCGATCCCTTGTCTCTCTCGTAATTGTTCTTCAGTGTTTCGATCTTCTTGTCATTCTTTGCAAGAGTTACATCAACGGAAGTAACACTTGCATTGGTTCCTGTAGTGATCAGTGAATATCCGTTTACAACCGCGCTGGTCGCAACCTCTTCTACCGTATAGGTTCCTACCGGAACAGTGAGCTTCTTGCCGTTACCGCCGGCAGTGATCTCGATCTCCGTCGGAGTTGTGGTAAGCGCGCCTGTAGCCGTTACATACTTGTTCTCCGAGTTCTTCACAGTTACCTTTACAGATGCGAGAGTTGCTCCGGAAACCGACTTCTTGATGGTCAGCTCTGCAACATCATCTGCCTTCTGGTTGGTAAATACCGCACCGTTCGGAGCTTCGTT
>CADBRW010000113.1 GCA_902797155.1 uncultured Lachnospiraceae bacterium | reverse complement strand
TCCGTTGACATCGAGATGTACGGAAAGAAGAAATCTGTATTTAATTCCTCAAACAAGAACGGAATAGAAGAAGGTGTGGACGGTCTTTTGAGGCAGATCTTTGAACCGGAAGGCACCTATAAGATAACAGGATATGATGCAAAGACCCATGAGATTACGGGAATGCTGTATGAGAAAGGGCATTTTGTGGTCACATTTGTGAAGCGCGGGGAAGCAATCTACTGGGATGTGGATTATCGGTTGAATGTTTATCATTTTGACGATGATGATATCGTCGTCAAATGACGGTATGACAGCGGAGACAGAGGATGGACTGGCTTTCATTTACAATCATAGCGGCACGGACTCTGATCGAGATCATCTTCTTCGCCATCGGAGCAAGTATCTTCTCTTTCCTGAACGTGATCATTTACCGGCTGCCCCGGCATATGCAGTTTACGCTGGGACACTCGAAATGCACCACCTGCGGGCATGAGCTGGCGAGAAAGGATCTGATTCCCATCATTTCCTGGACGAAGCTTCGGGGAAAATGCAGGTATTGCGGAGCGAAGATCTCTGCCCGTTATACCATCGTAGAGGTTTTGGGCGGCTGTTTTGCCGTTCTGTGGACACTGGTTTTGGGGATAAATTGGCTTGCCCTGCTTGCATTTCTTGCATCAGGGGTGTTAACAGTGGTATTATATATCTTATATGACAAGTTATGTCATCCTGAGGAATGAGGTAAAGTATGGCAGTAACCTATCGGTACAAGGCGCAGAATGAAGACGGAAAAGTCGTTTCCGGTTCCGTTCGGGCCCAGGACGAAGCAGAGCTTCAAAGTAAACTGAAGAGTGACGGCATGCTTTTGGTGGACGCCAAGGAGCAGGCGAAAGGGAAGACCTCGCATAAGAAGCTGAAGTACGATGCGGTGTCTGATTTTGCGCGCAATCTGGGACGGCTTCTTTCTGCAGGTGTAACCCTGGTGAAGGCTCTCCAGATCATGTCGGATGATGAATCCATCAAGGAAGGAGAGCGTAAGCTCTATGCGGATGTTCTTAGGAGCGTTCGTTCCGGTATGACACTTTCCGATGCCATGGATGAACAGGGAGGCGTTTTCCCGACCCTTCTCGTAAATATGCTGCGAAGCGCGGAGAGCGGCGGTAACCTGGATGTGACGGCCCTGAATATGGCGGATTACTACAGCAAGGAATATCGTCTTCTTCAGAAGGTAAAGAGTTCGACGACCTATCCGAAGATCCTGGGTGTCCTGATCGTGGTTGTCCTGATCATCATCATGGGCTTTGTACTTCCTCAGTTTGAAAGCATGTTTGCCCAGATGGAGAAGCTGCCGGCAGCGACGGAGATCCTGATGGCCATCTCGGATTTCGTTGCAAATAAATGGTTCCTGCTACTCCTCGGAGTTGTGGTCATCATCATGATCTGGAAGATCGTTTCTTCGCTTCCGAGGGTAAGGCTGTTCCTGGATAAAATGGAAATCCATATGCCCAAGGTCGGGAAACTGAGGAAGATCATTTATACAGCCCGTTTCGCAAGAACCCTGGCCAGCATGTACTCCGCAGGTATTCCCATCGTAACCTGCCTTCAGATCGCAAAAACAACCATTGGTAATTCCTATATAGAGAGCCAGTTCGATCAGACCATTGCGGATATCCGGGCAGGTAAGCCCCTCTCGGAGGCGTTGGGAGAAATCGACGGATTTGTAAAGAAGCTTCCGTCCTCTGTGGCGGTCGGTGAAGAGACCGGTGCTTTGGACAATATGTTGAACTCCATTGCGGATCAGATGGAATACGATTCCGAGATCGCCATCGAGAAGCTGGTAGCCATGCTTGAGCCCATCATGATCGTAGTTATGGCCGGCTTGGTCGGATTCATTATGGTAGCAGTTATTTCACCGATCTATGGTTCTTATCAGACCATTGCAGATCAGGGAAAATAAACAGTACCTATCATCCTGAGGCAGTGAGGGATTCGGGGGGAACGGAGAGGATACAGTATGAGTGTAAGCGTATATTTTTCCAATCAGATCATTCAGATCGCCATCGGTACCCGGGCAAGACGGGGAACACTGAAGGCGGTCTATACTACCATGGCTCCGGAGGGAAGCATCATCAATGGTATCATTATGGATGCGGATGCTCTGAGCGAGCATGTCAGAAGCTTCTGGAATGCGAATAATCTTCCGAAGAAGGATGTCTATCTTGTTCTGAACAGTAACAAGATCGCAGGAAAGAGTCTTTCGGTTCCGATGATGAACGAGAAGAAGACACTTGGCTTCATCATGCGGGAATTCGCAGATATGCAGAGAGAGGATACCGAGAATACCCTTTCCTTTGCGCAGATGGGCATGAATCGGAAATCCAAGACCAGAAGGCTGTATGCGGAAATGGCACCGAAGGATCAGCTCCGTGAGTTCATTCAGCTTTTTGAAGGAATGGAGATCCAGCTGAAGGGTATCATTTCCGGTGAGACCAGTATCATCGGTTATGCCGGACAGAATCTTCTGAAACAGGCGCAGACCTTTGTACTTCAGATCATCAACGGAAACCTGGTGTCCAACGTACTTTTCGCAGAGGGCGAATTCAAATACTATAACTCCGTTCGTTGTTTCAACGATCCGGGAACGGAGGCTTATCTGGACGATCTGGCCCGGTCACTGAATCAGCTGGAACAGTTTATGGGATCCCAGAAGATCACGGCTCCCATCGAGAAGGTCCTGATCGCAGGTACCACGGAACAGCTGGTGTCCTACTACCGGCAGACCGTAGCAGATCACGGTATCAGTGCTCCCGTGGAAATGATCAACACCGGCATAGGTTCCACCCCACAGCTGGAGCAGGATGCGCAGTTTGCGCTTTTTGCGGTTTCCGGTCTTTTTGATCAGGGAAGGTCCAGTAACTTCCTGTCCTACTTCAATGTGAAGGATGAGGACAAGGTTGCCATGGATCCGAAGACGAAGAAGCGGATCATAACCGT
>CADBRW010000112.1 GCA_902797155.1 uncultured Lachnospiraceae bacterium | reverse complement strand
GGTAAAGCATCCCGGATTGGCCACAAGACGAGCCGTCTTCACCTTCTCCCGGTTCACTTCACAGAGACCGTAAACCGCCTCGGGAAGAAACTGCGGGCTCTTGTGCTCGATCTTGTACCATTTCTCATAAGTGGCCACATCCTTAAGACGGTAATCTGCGGAGAGATCCACCACCTTACAGTTCGAAAGAATCTCTTCCGTAAGCACACCCGCAAGATATCCCTGGGGAGTCGCCGTAAAGATCACATCCGCTTCCTTCGAAAGCGCCAGGATATCATCGTCCTTGCAGGGCGCATCCGCCATGGAGGTCATATTCCCGTAAACCTTACTGTAGGGCGTATCCACATAACTGCGTGAACCGTACCAGATCACCTCTGTTTCGGGGTGTGTATAGAGAAGGCGGGCAAGCTCCTGCCCCGCATATCCTGTCGCACCGATGATCCCGACTTTGATCTTGCTTTCTGCACTAATAGCCACTTTTCGTTCCTCAACTTTCTTCAAAAGATGAACTTAATTCTTCTTATGTTTATGTCTTTTGAAAACATACCACAGAATTATAGCCAAAACACGCCTAAAGTGCAAGTGTTTTTCATATTCTGAAAGGGAAATGAAGCGCTTCTGTAACCAAAAACGGAGAATCATTCCTGAAATGAAAAAGGAGGCTCCCGTTTTACGAAGAACCTCCTGAAAATCAAATTTATTTATTCATAGTTATTCAAAGCTCATTATCTGACTTCTCTTTCCTGATCCGGCATTGCGCGCACTCTTTATTTTAAGTAATTACTTGCTTTCTCTTTCCTGATCCAGCATGGCTCTTACTTTCATCGGCAGGCCGAACAAGTTAATGAAGCCTGTTGCATCCTTGTGGTCATACAGGTCGCCTGTGGTGAAGCTTGCGATGGACTCAGAGTACAGAGTATACGGAGAAGTTGTGCCGGCCTTGATGATATTGCCCTTATACAGCTGGAACTTTACGGTACCGGTTACTCTCTCGTCCGTCTTCTCCACAAACGCCTGCAGGGACTCACGAAGCGGGCAGAACCACTTTCCTTCATAAACGAGATCAGCAAACTTCACGCCGATGTGACGCTTGAAATCCATAGTATCACGATCCAGTACCAGTTCCTCAAGCTGCTTATGCGCTTCCATCAGGATGGTACCGCCGGGAGTCTCATAAACGCCGCGGGACTTCATACCTACCACACGGTTCTCCACGATATCGATGATGCCCACGCCGTGCTTGCCGCCCAGCTTATTCAGTTCACGGATGATATCGGAAACCTTCATTTCCTTGCCGTTAACCGACTTCGGAACACCGGCTTCGAAGGTCATTTCAACATACTCACCTTCATCCGGAGCATCCTGGGGAGATACGCCCAGTACCAGAAGATCCTTATAGTTCGGCTCATTTGCCGGAGACTCAAGTTCAAGTCCCTCATGGCTGATGTGCCAGATGTTTCTGTCACGGCTGTAGCTGTGCTTTGCATCGAAGGGAAGATCGATGCCCTTGCTCTTGCAGTACTCGATCTCGGACTCACGGGAGTCAAACTGCCACTTCGGATCTCTCCAGCATGCGATGATCTTGATGTCAGGAGCCAGTGCCTTGATGGACAGCTCAAAACGCAGCTGATCATTTCCCTTACCGGTTGCACCGTGGCAGATGGCAACGGCGCCTTCCTTACGGGCGATATCCACCAGCACCTTCGCGATCAGCGGACGTGCAAAGGAGGTGCCAAGGAGATATTTATTCTCATAGACCGCATCAGCCTTAACGGTGGGCATGATATAGTCATCACAGAACTCATCAATTACATCTACGATATACAGCTTCTCAGCTCCGGAGTACTTAGCGCGCTCCTCGAGACCATCCAGCTCGGATTCCTGTCCTACGTCGATACATGCACAGATAACCTCGTAGTCGTAATTCTCCTTGAGCCAGGGGATGATCGCGGTCGTGTCCAGCCCGCCTGAATAGGCAAGCACTACCTTTTCTTTTGCCATAGCTTTGGCCTCCTGATTCTATCAAATTTGGCGTGTTTCTTCGTCAGAAACACAAGTAAGTACATATTATAATAAATCGGAGGAATTATCAAGGGGATTTTTTATGAGAAAAATGAATAAAAATGCGGCAGAATGAATATTATGCATAAAATAATGAATATAATGCATATTTTTTACATAAAAATAAAATAGTGCTTGCCATTTTTGCCGGAGAGGTCTATAATTCTGTAATCAGACACGTTTTTTCAAGGAAAAAAACGCATGAAAAGCCGCAGATCAAACGGCTTCGAAGAAACAAAAAAGGTTGGATGGATTATGGACGGAAAGAAGATCAAGGTTGGAATCATCGGTGCCACAGGCTATGCCGGACAGGAGCTTGCACGGCTCTTATATACACATCCGGAAGCAGAGGTGATCTGGTACGGGTCACGAAGCTATGTGGATCAGCCCTACAGTGCGGTATATGGTAATATGAGAGATCTGGCGGATGATATCTGCAGGGATGATGATCTCTCGGCGCTTGCAGATGCAGCGGATGTGATCTTTACTGCAACTCCTCAGGGATATCTTGCAGGTGTGCTGACAGAGGACATCCTGTCCAAGGTGAAGGTGATCGACCTTTCGGCGGATTATCGTCTGAAGGACGTTTCCGTATATGAGAAATGGTACAAGATCGAGCATAAGAGCACTGAGCTTCTGGAGGAGGCGGTCTACGGCCTCTGCGAAGTGAACCGTGAGGATGTGAAGAAGGCGCGTCTCGTGGCAAATCCGGGCTGCTTTACGACCTGTTCCATCGAGTCTCTGTACCCGCTGGTGAAGGAGCATGCCATTGATGTGAAGAGCATTATCGTGGATGCTAAATCCGGAACCTCCGGTGCCGGACGTGGGGCGAAGACCCAGAACCTGTTCTGCGAGGTGAATGAAAGTATCAAGGCCTATGGCGTGGCTACACACAGGCATACGCCCGAGATCGAAGAGCAGCTGGGTTATGCTTATTACGCAGGAGATGCCGAGGCCCTTTCAAAGCCGGGCGGAACGCCGATCCTGATCAACTTTACCCCTCATCTGGTTCCCATGAACCGTGGGATCCTGGCCACCTGCTATGCAGATCTGGCAGAGGGTGTGGATGCTGCGAAGATCGCGGATATTTATAAGAGTTATTATGAGAAGGAGCCGTTCATACGTCTTCTTGGTGAAGGAGGAACACCGGAAACCCGCTGGGTTGAGGGAAGTAACTTCCTGGATATCGGTTTCGTTGTGGATCCGCGTACAAACCGCGTGATCGTAATGGGTGCATTGGACAATATGGTAAAGGGAGCTGCGGGACAGGCGGTTCAGAACATGAATCTGATGTTTGGCCTGGAGGAGACCACCGGCCTTCTTTTCCCGCCGGTATTCCCGTAGGAACGAAGCTTTCTTCGGAAAGAGTCGTTCACAAAGGCTGATATATCAAGGATTGAAGGAGACAGAAGAGAATGATCAAGGTAATCGACGGCGGTGTCACCGCTCCGAAGGGCTTCCTGGCAGCAGGACTCCGGGCAGGCATCAAGCCGGGTAAGACAAATAAAGACATGGCGATGGTGTATTCCGAGGTTCCGGCGACGTTAGCCGGTACATTTACAAGGAATAAAGTCACTGCGGCACCGGTACAGTGGGACCGGAAGCTTGTGCAGGAGCAGGAGACAGCGCAGGCTGTGGTAGTGAATACCGGGATCGCTAATGCGGCAACGGGAGCCACAGGCCTCGCGAATTCCGAGCGGACGGCAGAGGAAGCTGCAAAGCTTCTGAAGCTTCCAAAGGAGCAGGTTCTGGTGGCATCCACAGGCGTCATCGGTTTCCAGCTTCCCATGGAGGTCATCCTGGGCGGAGTGGCAAAGCTGGCGCCGGCCCTGGCACACAGCCGGCAGGCAGCACTGGATGCGGCGGAAGCCATCCTTACAACGGATACACACAAGAAGGAGATTGCGGTGGAGTTCACTGTGGGCGGGGTTACCTGCACCATGGCAGGCATGAGCAAGGGATCCGGAATGATCCATCCGAACATGGGTACCATGCTCTGCTTCATAACTACGGATGCGGCCATCGACAAGGCCGTTCTGCAGCAGAAGCTGCGGGGGGTGGTGGATGAGACCTACAATATGGTTTCCGTAGACGGTGATACCTCTACAAATGATACGGTGGTTGTTCTGGCAAACGGAATGTCCGGAGCGCCGAAGATCGAGGGGGATGGAGCTGATCTGGATGCATTTACGGAGGCACTGACTGAGGTATGCACCTATCTGGCAAAGCAGACCGCTCAGGACGGTGAAGGCGCCACAAGGCTGTTCACAGCCCATGTGACAGGGGCACCGGACCGTGAGACCGCAAGGACACTTGCAAAGTCCATCATTACCTCAAATCTGACGAAAGCTGCGATCTTCGGAAAGGATGCAAATATGGGACGTCTGCTCTGCGCCATGGGATACTCGGGAGCGGAGTATGATACGTCGAAGGTGGATGTGACCATGGTCAGCAAGGCCGGTTCCATTAAGCTGGTGGTCGGCGGTGAGATGCCGGAATTCTCCGAGGAGGAAGCATTAAGGATCCTGGAACCGGAGGAGATCACTGCAGAGGTGGAGCTGCACCAGGGAGAGGTTGAAGCGACGGCCTGGGGCTGTGACCTGACCTATGATTATGTGAAGATCAACGCGGATTATCGTTCATGATCCGTGAAAGTGCAGAATGTTGAGGTAAGATCCGCCGATTCGGATCGGAGGATCTTAAAATACAGGAATGATGAGGATCAAGGAGAAATCATGAAGAACAATGACCAAATGGAAAAGGTGATCGAGAAGGCCCAGACACTGATCGAAGCACTGCCTTATATCAAGCGGTTCAACGGAACGAAGATCGTGGTTAAGTACGGCGGAAGTGCCATGCTGGATGAGGAGCTGAAGTTCCATGTGATCCAGGATGTGGCACTGCTGAAGCTGGTGGGAATGAAGCCTATCATCGTACATGGTGGCGGAAAGGAGATCAGCAAGTACCTGACCCGGCTCGGCATCGAGTCACAGTTCATCAACGGACTTCGGGTAACGGATGAGCAGACCCTGGAGGTTGCGGAGATGGTGCTTTCCAAGGTGAATAAGAGCCTTGTGACACTGATGTCCGAGGTGGGACTCCGTGCCATCGGTATCAGCGGTAAGGATGCGGATCTTCTTCAGGTACAGAAGAAAATGGCAGGTGATAAGGATATCGGATATGTTGGCGAGGTCGTAAAGACCGATGCCACACTGCTGGATACCCTGATCGACAATGATTTCATCCCGGTAATCGCGCCCATCGGTGTGGGCATCGAGGATCATCACGGATATAATATCAATGCGGATGACTGCGCATGCGCCGTCGCAACGGCGATCCATGCGGAGAAGCTGGCCTTCCTTACGGATATCGAAGGTGTCTTCACCGATCCCATGGACAAGAAGACCCTGATCTCCGAGATGGATATCCATGAGGCGGAAGAGCTGATCAACAGCGGCGTTGTCGGAGGCGGTATGCTTCCGAAGCTGCAGAACTGCATTGAGGCCATGAACAAGGGCGTATCCCGTGTCCATATCCTGGACGGACGTCTTGAGCATTGCCTGCTTCTGGAGTTCTTTACCGAAAAGGGTATCGGTACTGCTATCCTGAAAGAGGCTTTGTTCTAATGATAAACTGGTTGTTGAAAATGTATCGAAAATACGGCGAGCTGATCCGTTACGTGATCGTCGGTGGTATAACCACCGGGGTGAATCTGGGAATGTATATGCTTCTCACATCTACATTTCTGGATCCTGACAATGGTTGGGAGCTGCAGGCTGCAAATGTGATCTCCTGGCTCGCAGCGGTCACGGTGGCCTATATCCTGAACCGGAATGTGGTCTTCCGCAGCAAGAACAATGTGGTCTGGGAGATGGCGCAGTTCTATGCGGCCCGTCTGGCGACACTGGGTCTGGAAGTGGGAATGACCTGGTTCTTCGTCACGGTTCTTGGCTGGAATGACCGTCTGGTAAAGTTGATGGTCCAGTTCGTTCTGGTGATCAGCAATTATCTCTTCAGCAAACTTGTGATCTTCCGTGAAAGAAAGAAGAAGACCGGCGATGGTTCGGGAACGGAAGAGGAGAAGACAGATCAGGAAGAAACAGCTGAATGAGTGATATGGAAAATGCACCGTAAGGTGCATTTTTCAGTTGAAACTTCATGAATTATTCGTTACAATATTGTTATGCGTGGGAGTCTATCCTCCTGGCGTAGTCTCGTGTACAGATGCCCGGCAGGATCGGGACATTGAATGAACAGAATAAACAGGATCAAAAGGCCGGTAGTGGTTTTAATGACCATGCTCCTTCTCTTTCCGGTTTCTTCCTGCGGTGACGGTAGGCTTTCAGTTTCCACTATGGGCGAAGAGAGTTCTTTATCAGACGGTGAGAAGAGATCTGAGGATCCGGGCGAAGGAACGACGGAAAAGGCCGTGACCGTGTCGGATGACTTGACGGAGACAGAAGAGAAGACTGCAGGTTGTGTTGTATATGTCTGCGGTGCCGTTATGGAAGAAGGTGTATATACCCTTGCGGACGGAAGCAGAGTCTGCGATGCGGTGGATGCGGCCGGCGGTTTCTCGGAGACTGCAGCCAGAAAAGCGGTAAATCTGGCGCGTATTCTTACGGATGGCGAGCAGGTCTATATTCCGACGGAGGAGGAAGCGGAAAGCGGTTCCTATCCCGAGTCTCGCATGACCGAAGGATCCGGGAGGCAGGAAGCTGCAGGTATTAATATCAATACCGCAACGGCAGAGGAGCTTACAGGACTCACGGGTATCGGACCGTCGAGGGCGGCGGATATCGTGGCTTACAGAGAGAAGAACGGGCCGTTTTCAAAGCCGGAGGATCTGATGAAGGTCTCCGGGATCGGCGAGGCAACCTTCAGGAAGCTGAAGGATCAGATCTGTGTGAAGTGAAAAGCTTATTATATATTGACAACAGAGGGAGTCGGATCATGAAGAATGTTCTGGTAGTAGATGATGAGAAGCTGATCGTCAAGGGACTGAAGTTCAGTCTTGAGCAGGACGATATGGCAGTGGATATGGCTTATGACGGCGAAACGGCCGTGGATATGGCACGCACAAAGAATTATGATATCATTTTGTTGGATATCATGCTTCCGAAGCTGACAGGACTTGAGGTATGTCAGCTGATCCGGGAGTTCTCGGACGTACCCATTATCATGCTGACGGCCAAGGGTGAGGATATGGATAAGATCCTCGGCCTGGAATACGGTGCGGATGATTATATCACCAAGCCCTTCAATATTCTGGAGGTGAAGGCCAGGATCAAGGCCATCCTTCGGAGAAATTCCAAGAATGAAGGAACCAAGCAGGAGAAGTCAAGTGTGGTGGAGAAGAAGGGACTTCGGATCGAAATGGATTCCCGTCGTGTCTTTATCCGAAATGAGGAAGTTAACCTGACCGCCAAGGAATTTGATCTTGTGGTGCTGTTGGTTTCCAATCCCAACAAAGTGTATTCCAGGGATGAGCTCCTGAAGACGATCTGGGGCCCCGGTTATCCGGGTGACGCGCGAACCGTGGATGTACATGTGCGCCGGCTCAGAGAGAAGATAGAAACCCGCCCGGCAGACCCGGAGTATATCCATACCAAATGGGGCGTCGGATATTTCTTCCAGGATGAGAAATAATGAAGACTGCAGCCCTTGCAGGTCAGGGGCTGCATATTTTTTGAAGTGAGAGATGCGGATGACACAGGATGCGGTAAAACTGAAGGAACGGATTCTGCGGAGCAGAAAGCAGGAGGACACGGCGCTTCCGGCTTTTATCTCCGATTCCTTTGCCGTGGAAAAGAATAACGTCCATGGCTTTCAGGTCTATCGTCTGATACCGGAACGGGCCGAGGGGAATATCTTTTACCTCTATCACAGTGATTATATGCATCCCATGAAGAAAAATGAATGGGCCTTCGTTCGCTGGCTCTGCCATATGACAGGGATGGCGGTCACGGTTCCGATTTATCCGCTGGCCCCTGAGCACGACTGTGAAGAGGTCTTTGACATGCTGATCCCGGCCTATCAGGTCTACTGTAAGAGACGGGAGGCTGGAAATCTTATTCTGATCGGTGCCGGAGCAGGCGCGGGCCTGGCAGTCTCGCTGATGCTTCAGATCTGGAAGGAGGGTCTTGCGGATCCGGACAAGGTGATCCTGCTGTCTCCAACCATGGATACGGAATTCTTTGATGCAAATCTGGAGAGGTCTGTTGAAAGAAGACTGGGGAAGAAGGTGTTTCTTCCCATGAAGGAGCTTCTCAATGAAACCTGGGTGAAGAATTACGCCGGCCGGACGGAATTCACTGCACCGGTCTACGAGGATCTGCATGACATTTCCCAGGATATCATTGTTGTGTCCGGAACGAAGGACTGCTATAACGAGTATGCCAGATATTTTTCGGCCAAGGTTCAGGATACGGGGAATCCGCTGAAGTATTTTGAATACGGGGGCGCCGGCAGGGAGTTCTTCCTGCATCCCGATCAGAAGGAGACCAGGCATCTGAAGAAGATCCTTCATGACCTCATGCTGGAAACGGATGAGGAGATCATCTTCCAGTATATGGAGGAGGTTCGCCAGAGGGCCGGCTGGTCCAAATGGTTCCCGGAGATCTTCATGGATGAGCATGCGGTCAAATATGTGGTATCCCACCCGAGACGGGGGAAGAAGGAGCATTACAGTCAGAATATCTTCAATCTGATCAGTGCCAGCGTGCAAAGGGCCTACGATGATGCGGTGAGCCTGTTCCTGAAGGAGTATCCAGACGGAAATGTGATCTATGTGGGCTGCAGTCTGGATACCATGCTGGAACGGGTGGATAATGGCCGTGTACTGTGGTATAATCTCGATAGTCCGGGCCGGATGGCCATACGTACCATGTATACCGGACTGGGAAAGCGGGAGAAGAGGATCGAGAGATCGGTCCACGATCTCTCCTGGATCGACCATCTTTCTCTGGAAACCGACAGAGGTGTGCTCTTCGTGGTAAAGGATATCTTCGGTTACATGACCTGGAAGGAGATGCGGGAGTTCCTGGATCTGCTGTATCAGAAGTTCCAGGGATGCAACGTGCTTTTCGATATGGCCACACCAAGAGCAAACTTCATGTTCAACCGGCTGGGGCGTGGGCGCGGCGCCGAGTATCGGAAGCGTCATCTGTCCATGCGGGATCCCAGGCGGGAGGTGGAGTCCATGAGTCCCATTTACCATGTGGTTTCCGTCCGCTCCGTGGTGGACAATGTCCGCCCCAGAAAGGAATGGAAGACGGGGCTGAAGCTGCAGCTGATGTCCAACCGCAGGAGGGATGCCTGGAAGATAGTGCATCTGAGACTGGGACATGAAAGGTATCGGACCTTTGATGATCTGTCATCCTGATCCGAACAAAACAGTTATTCACCGGGATCCGTTCCCGGCAAAGATAAAAAAAGGGAGAACAAAAGTGGAAAAGAAGATCATGCTTGGAAATGAAGCAATCGCCAGAGGTGCCTGGGAAGCAGGCGTCAAGGTGTCTTCTGCGTACCCGGGAACTCCGAGTACCGAGGTCAGTGAGAATCTGGTGAAGTATGAGGGCGTCTACGCAGAGTGGGCCCCGAATGAGAAGGTGGCAGCCGAGGTGGCAATGGGCGCATCCATCGTTGGGTGCCGTGCCATGTGCGCCATGAAATGTGTGGGCCTGAATGTAGCATCCGACCCGCTTTACACCGCATCCTATATCGGTGCTCTGGGCGGACTGGTTTACATCGTGGCGGACGATCCGGGACTGTACAGCTCCCAGAATGAGCAGGACACCCGAATGATCGGACGCAGTGCACACGTGCCGGTGATCGAGCCTTCTGACAGCGAGGAGGCACGGGTATTTACCAAGCGGGCCTTTGAGATTTCCGAGAAATACGATACTCCGGTGATCCTTCGTACAACCACCCGTCTGGCACATTCCCAGGGGGTTGTGAATCTGGAGGAGAGAGTTGTTCCGGAGGATAAGGAATATGTACGGAACCCGGCGAAGAATATCATGATGCCGGGTATGGCGAAGGGTCGTCATGTCTATGTAGAGCAGAGAGAGAAGCAGATGGCTGAGGATTTCTGCGATGTGGATCTGAACAAGGTGACCTATGATGATACGAAGATCGGTGTCATCACCAGCGGAATTCCCTATCAGTATGTGAAGGAGGTCCTGCCCCATGCCAGCGTTCTGAAGCTGGGAATCGTGCATCCCCTTCCGAAGAAGCTGATTCAGGAATTTGCGTCGAAGGTGGACCGCCTCATCATCGTTGAGGAACTGGAGCCGGTGATTGAGGAGCAGGTTCGCTCCTGGGGCATTTCCTGTGAAGGAAAGGAGCTCTTCACCCTTCAGGGCGAGTACAGCGCAAATATGCTGCGTGAGAAGCTTCTGGGTGAGAACGTGGAGATCGACCCGGCTGCGGAGGTTCCGAACCGCCCGCCCATCCTGTGTCCGGGATGCCCGCACCGCAGCACATTTTCCGTGCTGAAGAAGCTGGGGCTGCACGCATCCGGCGATATCGGCTGCTATACCCTTGGAGCCGTTGCGCCCCTGAATGTGGTTGATACCACGCTCTGCATGGGCGGAAGTATTTCCATGCTGCATGGTATCGAGAAGGCAAAGGGCAAGGACTATACAAAGAAATGGGTAGCCGTGATCGGTGATTCCACATTTTTACATACCGGCGTGAATTCGCTGATGAACATGGTTTATAACCAGGCCACCGGAACGGTGATC
>CADBRW010000111.1 GCA_902797155.1 uncultured Lachnospiraceae bacterium | reverse complement strand
TGAACGGGTTCGACATTACAATCTTTGTGTGAGCCACGGGGGACTCGAACCCCCGACAACTTGATTAAAAGTCAAGTGCTCTACCACCTGAGCTAGTAGCCCAACCATTTATGTTGTTTTTAACCAACGAATCGCATTATATCATACAGCTTTTCAAAAGACAAGGCTTTTTCTATTCCGCTGCGATATAATCTTTAAGTACCTTCTTAATCTCACTTTTTGTTTCTTCCGGGAACGAATCAATCGTCGTCATGTGGTTATTCGTAGGATGAACATATATCTTTACATTCGGATTCGATGTATCCTTTATCCGCATAGCATACCAGGGGTCTGCCCCGCCGTAGATCATTACATGCTTAGCCTTTGTTGTATCCATAGATGCGGAAAGTGCCGTGTAGAAGCTGCCGTCATATGTGAACGCATCCTTCTGCGCTTCCGTAAATACGACATTACGGATCAGGTCGTCCTCCATATCCTCTGTAATGGTCAGCTTATCCTCAAGTCCTTCATCCTTAAGTGCACTTCTAAGATAAGAGAAATCATAACGATACTGGCCGTAGGTGGTCGCCGTATTAACATAGTAGGGCCATGCTGCCGAGGTAGGAGACCAGTCCTGCGGATTTTGGGTAGAGATTGCCAACTGGAGCAGTGCTAACAGTTTCTGTCTCAACGCATCATCCGTATCCTCCGGCATATTTACCACCTGGCTGAGTACATCAAAGGAAACTCGCCGATACTGCCAAATCGCAATACCACATTCCAGTGTCATAAGATCATAGATCATCTCAGCGGTTACACCCTCCCGATAGATCAGTCCGCTGTTTTCAATATAGTTCTTAAACAATGGCAGAAGCTTGTCCTTCTTGCGCATCATTTCTACCTGAAATGCCGTGACAATGTCTCTATATTCGGCCGCTTTCTCTGCTCCAAAAGCATCGTTACCGATCTCCGTATATACAAATTTGTACATGCGGTCATCATCCATTCCGTTGGCACAGGGAGCCACATACGGAACGTATACCTTCATGTCCTCGGGGAAATAGTACCCATAAACATTGGTATTCAGACCACCGCGACTCGAACCCGTAGCGGCCCAGACATCTCCCAAAACCGTGGACAGCGACTGATAGATCTTATGATAATCCTTTGCTGCATTCTCAGCGGTCAGATAGCCCCAGTACTTCGTGTCATCATTCGTCATATCCTTCGGTCTGGAATCTCCGGAGAAACGGCTTTCCACCAGAATCATGTTTCCACCGAGGGTCTTCGCCAGATCAGAGATCATTTCATCCATCCCAAAGACATCCGGATTATTGACCATTTTATCCATCAGTGCATAGCCGTAGGTCTCAAGGACATTTACGGACGCATCCTTCCGGAAACCGAGCAGCACTCTCTGGGGGAAGGTACCCTTTGACGGATCACTCCAGTCCAAAGGCTGCGCAAAGGTAACTAAATATCTTTCACTATAGAAGTCTGAGTCATTTTTAACCTGCTCAACACTGGTCACTCCATCCAGCTTCTTCAGCTTCGTAGGAAGATCTTCCTCTACAACAGGTTCGGTCAGGACACCGGACGTATCGAAGACGTATACCACACCATCGATGGTTTTCTCTCCGGTTACCATTGCTCCGTTATCGAAGTAATACTGTTTTCCGTCGATCTTTTTCCAGCCATCGGCCATGGCTCCGGTTTTGTCGAAGTAATACTTTGCTCCGCCAATCGTCTGCCAGCCATATACCATGGCTCCGCTTTTGTTGAAGTAATACCATTTCCCGCTGACCTTTTGCCAGCCATCCACCATGGAACCGTTTTTTCTGAAGTAGTACCATTTTCCGTCCAGCTTCTTCCAGCCGGTCTTCATGGCTCCGTTTTTCTCAAGGTAATACCATTTTCCGTCCAGCTTCTTCCAGCCGGTCTTCATGGCACCACTTTTTTCAAGGTAATACCACTTGTTTT
Source organism: uncultured Lachnospiraceae bacterium (assembly GCA_902797155.1). Classification (GTDB taxonomy): domain Bacteria; phylum Bacillota; class Clostridia; order Lachnospirales; family Lachnospiraceae; genus Eubacterium_Q. Next base: position 2,441 of record CADBRW010000111.1, on the reverse strand, counting down.
TGACCTTCCGCCATCCGGTAGCCATATACCCTGAAGCATCAAAGTAGTACCATTTTCCCTTGATCTGACCCCATTCACTCTTGGCATAGGAGCCGTCGGAATAAGAATACCACCAGCCTTTGCTGTTATGCTGCCAGGAACCGCTCGCCGCTTCTACAGACGATCCATTCCCCAGGGTTATAGAAGGAAGCATGATTGTTGCTGCCAACACCCCGCAAAAAGCCCTTTTCCATTTCTTCATCTTTGAAAAGCCCTCCTTTATTTGGTTACAGTCTTCTCTCCACTGTATATCTGCAGTTCACCATATCATATTTCAATGATAACATATCGTTTTCTGCATGAACAGACAAAAACCATGCACGAAATGACATCTTACTCATTCCCAATGGTAAGAGTGATCCTGACCGGATTATGATCCGAATGGACAAAATCTTCATTGATGGTCTCCATGGATTCGACCTTGATATTATCCGAAACGATAAATCCATCGATCATGAAGAACTGGAAGTTCTCATCATTCCGGTCATATGGCCGATCCAGGGAGCGGCAGGTAGGCCAGGTGGTATCCATGCAGAACTGCCACGAGGAATTGAAAATGCTTGTGTCCATTTCACCGCACATCCATACATCATCATCGTGGCTCTGTACAGGATACATACTGGTATCAACCGAAGAAAATGACTGATTGAAATCACCGCCTGCGATCACATAGTTTCCCTTGTCACGTTCGGTTTGCATCAAATCCTTCAGCATCCGGGTCTGCTCCACTTTTCCCTCTCCGTCATCATAGGCTTCCAGATGCAGGTTGATCAGAACCAGTTCCTTATCACTGTCTTTCATAGGGATCCGCTCTACCAGCAGGCAGCGTTTGAGCTGAAGTAACCGCATCGGCCACGAAAAGGGGCAGGGAAGCTTGATTCGCTCCGCTTTAGTTGCCGCATAGCGCGAAAGCGTCATTATACCGGAATCAATATGTCCATACGGAGGGATGGGGAATGGCATGAAAAGCACCTTGAAATTGGCAGCGAACGCTCCCTGATAGTTCGGAAGCGCATTTCCAACCGTTTCCACCTGGTCCATATGCCAGCTTCGTGTGGAGTTGCGGTCGATCTCCTGAAGAAAGACCACATCCGGCTTTTCTTTCCCAACCATATCAATGACGGCCTGTACATTTGCCTTAACCTGATCCTCATCCTGGGTGCGCACACCCTTTCCGCCGTCCATAAAGAAGTCTGAGGTTTCGCCAACGCCGCCGTAACCTATATTCCAGGAAAGGATCGTGAATGTCTGCCCTTCGGAAATCTTTTGATCAGCGCTTCCCGTAAGCTCCAGCTGCTCCACATCATCCGGACGGTATTCTGCGATGGTCAGAACCAGGACAAAGATCAGCACGATCGCAACGATGGAACCAACCGTGATCCCCAGGATCTTCAATGTTCTCTTCAGATATTTATTCATATTACTGTATCCTCTCCTTTATAACTCACCTGACAACAGCCCGGATCAGCTTTCTATCCGCAAATGCCAGCAGCCAAGCCGACAAAACAGCCAGCGCATACACCAACAGAAGGTAAGGGAGATCCGGCAGGCTTCCGCCCGGTCCGCCCGGAAGCACGTCCCGGAAAACCTCGTGGATCAGATAGATCTCATAGCTGATCCCGCCGAGGAACACCAGAGACCGGTTATGAAACTCCACCTTCATATTCACTAACAGCAGGACGGACAGGAAGAGCATACAGAGCACGATCTGCGTCAGCAGCGTGATGAGCTTCTCGGGATATCCCGGATGCCCCTCCCATTCCGAATAGTAACCGAAGCGTCCCTCCACGAACTGCTCCAGCAGATACCATCCGATAAAAAGGATCACCGATAAAGGAAGCAAAAGTTTGTAACACTTCTCCATCACAAACCTGATGCTCATCTCATGCTTCGAAACAAACATGCCGACGATAAAAAGAAATGTGGTATTGTACCACCACTCTCCCATAAACCAACGTCGGTTGACGGACGTACTGTCATGCCCGAGCAGCAGGGAGAAGGTGATCATCAAAACTGTAAACAGTGTAAGGCAGATCATCGCCACGCGCTCAGACCGGATGAACCGGAAGAACACGAAAAATGCGAGATATAACAAGAGCAGTTCGATCACATACCAGGCATTTCCGTTCAGAAGGGGAAAACCGAATATCGCCGTGACGCCCTGCCACACACCGGAGATCCTGGCGCCGGCGAATACACAGAGATAGATGACATTTGTTACCAGAAAAGGAATCAGAACCTTCAGAAAGCGGTGCCTCAGAAATCCCCTCAGATAATTCTCTCCGGTCTTATATCTTCTGTACAGTCCAAAGCCCGAGAAGAAAAAGAAGACGCTGGTGAAAAGGATCCCGAAGGAATTCCATATGGTGACCGGTCCCTTATTCACACTGCCATAATGCGTG
>CADBRW010000110.1 GCA_902797155.1 uncultured Lachnospiraceae bacterium | reverse complement strand
GCCTCGTCATACACCACCCTGAGACCATCCGCCTCATAGAGACCGCGCTGAGACGCAGAAACAAGGACCTCGCTGCAATCCGAAAACTGCCGCAGGATCCTTCCGATCATGGTTTCATTCTGAAATTCCATCAGGGCCTTGTTCTGCCCCATGCGGCTGCTCTTCCCACCGGCCAGGATGCCGACGGAATACGCCGCAGTCAAAGGTTTCTTCATTTTCTATGCCTCTGCCAGTGCCTGATCGATAGCCTTTGCCAGCTGGTCCGCACAGGAGGTTCCCCTTCCCTGACAGTCATTTCCCCGGAGGATATCTGCGATCTCCGCCGCATCCTTTCCCTCCACCAGCCTTCCGATGGCCTTCAGATTTCCGTTACAGCCTCTGATGTACTTCACATCATGCAGCTTCCCCTCCCCGTCCAGATCAAAGTCGATCTGCACGGAACAGACGCCGCTGGGCTTAAAGGTTATATGCTTGCTCATATCCGGTCTCCTTTCACCATCCCGGCATACGGAGGATCTTCACCCTGTCGCCGGGCTTTGGCTCTGCCCCTGCAGGCAGATCGATATAGCAGTTACAGTCCAGAAGATTACTGAGCACGGAGGATGCATGACTCTTGGCAGGAAGTGTCACCTCTCCGCCCTCCGCCCTGGCCCTGAGCAGTCTCCGGTGATGATTCTTCTTCGTATACTCACTTCGAAGAACCGCCTCTCCGGAAGCCGGGAGAAATGTATCGCAGCCCGTCAGTCTCGCAGCCAGCGGCCAGAAATACAGGTCAAAGTTCACCAGTGCCGCATAGGGATTCCCGGACAGACTGAGAATGACTCTGCCGTCCCGAACGCTCCCGATGGTGGGAGTTCCCGGCTGCACATTTACACCGGAAAAAAGCCTTTTGGCTCCGATCTCTTCCAGCACCTCCGGAAGCAGATCCTTCTTTCCCACGGAGACCCCACCGGTGGTGATCACCACATCCGCCGTCTTCAGAGCCTGTTCCAGGCCTGCTCTGATCTCCTCGGTTTCATCCTTACAGATCCTTTGTTCGGCGGTAAATCCCGCTGCGGTAAGGCAGGTGGTCAGGGTGTAGGCAATACTGTTATAGATCCTGCCTGCCTCCGGCATCTGGCCGGCGCTCTGCATCTCACCGGATCCCGGAAGCTCACATAGTTCACTTCCCGTAGAGAGCACAGACACATGGAGCCTGCGCAGCACCTGGATCTCAATGATCCCAAGGCTTGCCAGCACACCTGCCTCAACCCGTCCGATCCGGCGTCCGTGAGACAGCACCACGCTGTCCTTCCGGATATCCTCACCTACTCTGCAGTAATTGGTGTAAGGCGCAACCCCCTTATAGATCAGCACCTCCGACTCACCGTAGTCCGTATCCTCCTGACGCACCACTGCGTCATATCCCGCCGGTACTGCCGCTCCGGTCATGACCCGGACGGCAGTCACCCTGCAGGCCTCTTCACTTCGCCCCACGTAGGAAGGCATGTCCCCCGCCAGCATCTCACCCATCACCTTAAGAGATACCGGGTGCTCCGGCGAAGCATCCTTCACGCCCTCCGCACGTACGGCATATCCGTCCATGGCGGATTTCGGAAAATGCGGCACATCAAAGGGAGCACGGATGTCCTCCGCCAGCACGCGGCCGGCAGCTTCCGAAAGGGATACCCGTTCCGTATCCGTGATCCTTCCTTGCTCTGCAAGCAGAACACTTAGTGCTTCCTCTATCTCCATACCATGTCCTCACATTATTACAGTTTCTCGATATTTACAGCACAGACCTTGTACTCCGGGATCCGGGCAAAGCTGTCCAGCGCCGCATTTGTCAGCGTATTTACAGGGGAATCCGGGAAATGGAAGGGCATCCAGGTCTCACCCTCCGATACCTTCCGTCCCACCCGTGCGGTGGCGGTGATGCTGCCACGCCGGCTGCTGACACGAATCCGCTCGCCGTTCTTGATGCCAAGACGGTCTGCATCCTTGTAGTTTACTTCGATGAAGCCTTCGCCTGCGATCTTCATCAGACCCGGCGCGCGGCTGGTCATGGCTGCCGCATTGTACTGATACAGGATACGTCCCGTGGTCAGCACGTAAGGATACTCATCATCCGGAAGCTCCTGCGACGGCTTATAGACTGCCTGATACAGCAGTGCCCTGCCGCGGACCGGCTTGCCCACATGCATGATGGGCGTTCCGGTGGTGGTCAGGTCTCTGCATGGCCACTGCAGGGATTCTCCCGCATCCAGTCTGGCGAAATTGATACCCGCAAAGCTCGGTGTCACGGAAGCGATCTCGTCCATGATCTCAGCCGCCGTCATCTGCTTCTGGGGATAGCCCATGGCATTCATCAGATCGATGAGGATGTCCGTATCCAGACGCATGTCGCCCTCCACGGTCACCGCCGTACGGATTCTCTGAACCCGGCGCTCCGTATTCGTAAAGGTACCTTCCTTCTCCGCATAGCTCCGGCCCGGAAGGATCACATCCGCATACTTGGCGGTCTCTGTCATGAACAGCTCCTGGATCACAAAGAACTCCAGACTCTCCAGTGCCTTCTTGATATGTTCGGTATCCGGATCCGTCACGATGGGATCCTCACCGCAGATATACAGGCCCTTGATCTTGCCTTCAATGGCAGCCGGGAAGACATCTGTTGCCTTCAGGCCCGGGTTCGGATTCAGGCTCACGCCCCATGCCTTTTCGAACTTCTCCCGTACCTCAGGATTGTCCACCTTCTGGTAGCCCGGATAATCCGTGGGCTGTGCGCCCATATCGCAGGCACCCTGCACGTTGTTCTGTCCGCGAAGCGGGTTCACGCCACAGCCGCTACGTCCTACCTTGCCGCAGAGCAGGGCCATATTTGACATGCTCATAACGCCCTCGGTACCGGTGGAATGCTCGGTTACGCCCAGGCAGTAAATGATGGGTGCCTTCTTTGCCGTGGCATACATCCGTGCCGCCTCGATCAGCTGGTCCGGATCGATGTGGCAGATCTCTCCCACTCTCGATGGCGTATACTCCTCCACCAGCGCCTTCAGCTTATCGAAGTCCTCGGTGAAGTTCTCGATATAATCGTGATCGATCAGGTCCTCCCGGATCATCACGTTCATCATTCCGTTTGCAAATGCCACGTTGGTTCCCGGACGCAGCTTCAGATGGATATCTGCCACATTTGACAGTCCGATGGAACGCGGATCTACCACGATAAGACGGGTACCGCGCTGTACTGCCTGGCGGATCTGCATACCCACAACCGGGTGTGCCTCCTCCGGATTCGATCCCACCAGCATAATGCAGTCCACATCATGGGTGATATCGTAGATCGGATTCGTCATGGCACCGGAGCCCAGGGTCTTGGCCAGGCCCGCAACCGTTGCGGAATGGCAGACACGGGCACAGTTGTCCGTATTGTTGGTTCCGAAGCAGGTACGAACCATCTTCTGAACCATATAGATATCCTCATTTGCGGAACGTGAGCAGGCAAAGCCGGCCAGAGAATCTCCGCCGTACTTCTCCTTCAGTTCCATGAATTTCTTTGCCGTATAGGAAATGGCTTCATCCCAGGTGGCAGGCTCGAATTCTCCTGTCTCCTTATTCTTGATCAGCGGTGTCTTCAGGCGGTCCGGCGAATTCACGAAATCAAAGCTTCCGGAACGACCTTTGACGCAGAGCAGTCCATGATTGGAGGGGCCGTCTGCCGCTTCCACATCCACGATCTCATTTCCCTTCACCAGAAGGTAGAACTGACATCCTGTCGCACAGTGAGGGCAGGTGGTAAGAACCTTTTTGGTCTCCCAGCTTCTGTACTTCCCTTCGCGCTTCAGAGTCAGAGCACCTGTGGGGCAGACAGCCGCGCAGTTTCCGCAGGACTCACATCCGGTACGCTTCCAGCCCGGTCCGAAGGGAGCTTCCACCGTGTGGAACACACCCGTCCGCCCGCTCTGCAGGGTATGGTTCACTGCAGCCCGGTTGCAGGCGCTGATACAGCGCTGGCAATGGATACACTTGGACGGATCATAGGAAAGGTACGGATTGTCCGCCAGCTTCGGCAGCTTCTTCTCGATCTTTCTCCGGGATCCCGCGTAGGGAGTCTCCTTGATATCATACTGGTTGCAGAGTTCCTGCAGCCGGCAGCCGCCGTTCTTCGGACAGTTCAGGCAGTCTACGGTATGGTTGGACAGAAGCAGGCGCAGCATCTCCTTCCGATAATCGGTGAGCTTTCCTGATTCCGTTGTGATCACCATGCCGTCCTCCAGCTTGGTGCGGCAGGCTGCAAAGAGCCTGTCCCCATAGCCCTCGATCTGTACCATACAGAGCCGGCAGGAACCGATGTCACTGTAATCCTTCAGATGACAGAGTGTCGGGATCTCGATCCCCACCTCCCGGCAGAAGTTCAGGATCTTGACACCTGCTTTCGCTGCATACTTTCTTCCGTTGATGGTAACGGTGATCTCCTTACCGACAGATGCGTCATCATGTCCGGCCTGTTCCATCTTCACTGCTCTTTTCTGGATCTCGATCCGGGCACTGTCGGTGGTTTTCTTATCCATCATTTTCTCGTTCTGATCTACCATGCGCATCTCCCCCCTTCCATGGAACCACAGCCGAAGTGGTCACAGCGAAGGCATCTTCCTGCCTCCCGTACTGCTTCTTCGGGTGTCATCGGCATCTCCACATGCTGGAAATCCTGGCGTCTTTCGAAGGGATCTCTCTCTTCGATCTCCGCACGTCCGGTAGGAATGCACTTGTTCGGCTTCGCCTGCGGAGCCTCGGCCTCGCAGAGGATCTTATGATGATATCCCAGATATTCATCGATATTATGGGCAGCCACCTGTCCTGCCGCAATGGCATTGATGGCTGTGGAGGGTCCTGTCACACAGTCACCTCCGGAGAAGACTCCGTCCACTCCCTGGATCGCACAGGTTTCGTCTGCCAGGATCCGTCCCCGTTCCGTGGGGATCCCTGCAGCATCAAAATCTGCCACGTCACATCGCTGGCCCACGCCCATGATCAGATAATCACAGGTAACGCGGTAGGGATAGGCGCTGGAATGATCGGTCTTCACAAAGCCAAACTGGTCATACTCCCCTACGATCTCCGGCTGGAGCCAGAGCGCATCGATCTTGTCCGGATCCTTCTTATCCTGCTCCAGATTCAGGAAGGATACCAATGTGCGGAAACGAACTCCTTCTTCTGCCGCACTGTCGATCTCGGTCTGAAGGGCTGTATAGTCATCTCTCTTTCTGGTGAATACACGAACGGTTTCCGCGTTCAGACGCACTGCCGTCCGGGCCGCATCCATGGCCACATTTCCACCGCCGATCAGAGCCACATGCTTGCCGGTAAGATCGATCTTCTCCCCTCGCGCCACATTCTGCAGGAAATCCGCAGCGGGGATCACGTTCTTTGCATTGGCATTTTCCACGGGCATACGGTTGCCCAGCTGGGCTCCCAGGCCCAGATATACCGCATCATACTGGGAACGAAGCTCATCCACCGTGATATCCCGGCCGATCTTTACGCCCAGATGCACATCGATATCTCCGGCTGAAAGGATGGCCTTGATATCCTCATCCAGCCGTGCCTTCGGAAGCCGGTATTCCGGAATGCCGTACCTCAGCATACCGCCCAGCTTCTCATGCTCATCATATACCACGACCTTATGTCCCATCAGCGCAAGGAAATAAGCGCAGGTAAGGCCCGAGGGTCCTCCGCCTACCACGCCGACGGTCTTTCCTGTCTTCACATTTGCAGGCGGTGTCTTCACCTGGTCTGCAGAGATCTGATCCACCGCATACTTCTTCAGCCCCCGGATATTGATGGGCTGATCGATGATGGTCCTCCGGCACTTCTTCTCACAGGGATGCTCGCACACCATGGCGCAGGCCGTCGGGAAGGGATTCCTGTCACGGATCACATTGATGGCACCGGCATAGTCCCCCTCTTTCACCAAAGCCACATACCCGGGAACGTCCACGTGGGCCGGGCAAAGCGTCATACAGGGCACGGTCTGGTGCATCTCCGATACGCAGCGCTTCTTCTGGATATGACTCTCGTATTCGTCCGCAAATTCCGTAAGACTGTCCAAAACCGTATTCGCAGCCACAACTCCCACTGCGCAGTCCGCGGTTTCGGAGATCATGACACAGAGATTCTTCAGTTTGGTCAGAGTCTCTCTTGTGGCATCTCCGTTCAGGATGTCACGCAGCATCCGTTCCGCTTCCACCAGGCCGTCCCGGCAGGGCACACATTTCCCGCAGGACTGGTTCATGGACATCTGCAGGATGGAACGGTACATGACCAGCGGACACATTCCCGGAGGATACGACGTCATCCTGGATTTGAACTTGTTCAGGGCGATATCCAGACGATCGGACATGTCCCCTCTTTTCGCTAATTTTCTCTCCATTTGCGATACTCCCCTCTTATAGTATGAATACCTTTCAAATTGCGTTTCAATCCTTAAAATTATATCATACACCCGCATAAAATAAAACTGATTCCTTCCCATTCCGACGATTCAATTTGTAATCGCAAACAGGAAATGATATTATGGAAACAAGTTTATTTTTTCAGGAGGATCCTGCTATGAAATATGGCAAAAAAATAAAGCCGGGAATGCACATCCTGCTTTTCTCTCTGGCACTCTTCTTCGCAGTCTTTGCCTTTCCGCTGGCATGCTATGCCACAGAGGAGGACGCGGAGGAAGAGCCCTTCGTCATCGAATCCACGGGAAACAGTAAGTTCGACGCCTTCATCAGCGATCCGAACTACAGAGACGGCGCTCCCTGGGAGAACAACAAAGGCCCTCTCCTTACCACAGGCGGCATCGGCTGTGCCTCCTACTGTGTGGATTTCGTCAAGTACTGCTTCGGACGACAGGGCCTCACCGGTGATGATAAATACACGGATCCCTCCCAGATCCGTGCAGGGGATGTGCTTCATCTGAAGAGCGAGAATTCCGGACACTGGATCGTGGTCCTCAGGAGAAGGGGAAATGAGCTCTACACCGCCGAAGGCAACTGGGCCGAGCGTGTTCGCGTAGGCTGGAATTACATGATCTATGAAAATGATGTTATTGGAAGCCGCCACCACTTCGAATTCGGATCACATTTTCTTCCGAAGCAGAGCAAGGGCGGATGGGAGAAGGATCAGATCGGATGGAAATATGCCTATGATACAGGGGGATATGCCGTCTGCAACTGGGTACAGTCCGGGAAGAAATGGTACTACCTCGACGCCGACGAATACATGGCCATCGACTGGCGGGAGATCGACGGCAAGTGGTACTACTTCTCAGAGAGCGGTGTGATGCAGACCGGCTGGAAGAAGATCCGGGGAAAATGGTACTTCTTCGGAAAGAACGGCGCCATGGTCAACCGCTGGAAGAAGATTGACGGAAAATGGTACTTCTTCAAGGGAGGTGCCATGCAGACCGGCTGGAAGAAGATCAGCGGTATCTGGTACTTCTTCTCTTCCTCCGGTGCCATGCATACAGGCTGGAAGAAATACAGCGGAAAATGGTACTATCTCACCGAAAACGGTATGGTCACCGGTGACCTGACCATCGACGGTACCAACTACACTTTCTCAGAGAACGGAATACTGATCGCGGAATGATCTGCCATCTGCCATAAAAAGTTTTATTCTCTGCTATTTTGTTTCCCCGAGGTACTCCTCGAAGGTGATACCCTTGTCCATGATCTCCTTTGCGATCTCCGGATCATTGATGTAACGGAAATGCCAGGGCTCATAGCTGTATCCTGTTATATCGTCCTTACCATCAAGGTAACGAAGGATGAAACCGTACTTTGCAAGCTTTGCATGAACCTTTGCGAAGATCTCCTTCTCGGCGATCATCTCATCATTATCATCGATCCGCTTTCCGTCCTTCTCAAGGCAGACATCGATGGCCAGACCTGTGTGATGCTCTGAATATCCGGGAACAGCCACATACTTCTTTACGTACTCTTCCCCCTTTTCAACCGTCCAGTCATCCCACAGCTTCTGCTGCTCGGCTACGCTTCTGGTAGTGCTGTCCAGCTCAATGATGATACCTTCATCTGCGCATTCCTTCTGAAGCTTCAGGAACTGCTCCAGAGCCTTCTCCTCAACCATGTACTTCTCGCCCCACTTATTGGTGGCTTCCTTCAGAACCACCTTGCTCTCCCAGTCATCCGGAAGCTTGTGGTTCTTATTCACCAGCACCATGTAATCATACGCTGCCTTTGCCTGCTCCGTAGCGGCCTGGGTGGATGCCGTGTCAGCAGCAGCCGTTGTACCGGTCTCGCTCTTTCCGCAGCCCACCAGCATCATGCATGTTACTGCCGCAAGTACACCTGTAAAAAGTCTTGTCTTAAATCCCTTTCTCATAGCTCAGTTCCTCTCTTTTCATTATTTTTTTTCAGGCTTTTTGTGATAGGACCACTATAGCCGTAAAACCTTTACAAAACCCTTACAAAATCTTTACAATCAGGAAGAATGCTCAGCCCTTCAGCATCAGCTCACTGATAAAGCATGAGGTTGTCTTTAGCATAATGGGATCCGCATAAAACCGCGGATGATGATAGGTCTCTCCCACGCCGCTTCCCATCCGGATATATAAGGCCTTTTTCCCGCTTCCCGGTATGGCATAGTCTCCGAAATCATCACCGATCATGATGTCATCCGGCACCTTCGTCCGAAGTCCGAGCCTGTCCGCAACCTCCTTTGCTTTCTCATACAGCGTCTCATCGTTCATCGTCACTGGCGGACCGTTCCACCAGTCCGTGGAAATGTTCACACCATACAGCATTTCAAAGGCCTTCACAGCCCCCTCGATCTCCGATCTGATCACGGCTCTTGCCGCCTCATCATAAGTTCTTACAGTCCCTTCCAGCTCACCGGAGGAGGGAATCACATTCCAGGTATTTCCGGCACTGATACGTGCCACCGTCACCACATGGGATGAAAATGCATTCACCTTACTGTCGGAATAGGAATCCAGCCATTTCGCAAGATCCACGAGAACATGGATGGGATTGTTCCCCTGATGGGGCATGGCCGCATGGGCGCTTTCCCCCATCACCGTGAAATGAAAGCGGTCCACGGAGGCAGTGATCCCTCCGCTTTTCAGCCCGATCATTCCAACCTCCGATGCGGGATCCACATGGATCGCATAGAATTCGTCGATATCCTTCGTGATGCCGGAACGGATCACGCTCCTTGCCCCGTCCACCACCTCTTCCCCGGGCTGGAACAGGACATAAACGGTCCCTTCCACTTCACTCTTCCGCTGATTCAGTTCACTCGCTACCATAAGCGCGTTGACGATATGGATATCGTGTCCGCAGGCATGCATGGTCCCTTCATTTACGGAAGCATAGGGAACACCGCTTTCTTCCTTCACCGGCAAAGCATCGATGTCCGCCCGAAGCAGCCGGCTGCTTCCGGGCTTCGCCCCCCGGATCACCGCCATGGCTCCTGTTTCCAAAGGAAACGGAAGCTCCTCGACACCCTCCTCCTTCAGTATCTCTCTGATCCGCTTCGTCGTCTCATATTCGGCGAAGCCGACCTCGGGATGGGAATGAAACCATTTGAAAATATCGATCCACTTTTTGTCCATAAATCTCTCCTCCCGGTCGCAGAGCCGGAATTATGACCAAAGCCTCTTCG
>CADBRW010000109.1 GCA_902797155.1 uncultured Lachnospiraceae bacterium | reverse complement strand
GTGTACCGGTAGCTCGTCTGGCAGCAGCTCAGGCAGCAATCGCTGAGGAGCAGTAAATTACCGCTTAACAGTAAAAGCTAAGTAGAGTTATAAAGGACTATACAGTTAACCTTATATGGTTGCTGTATAGTCTTTTTTGTTTTTACGACAATATGGCATTATTGTTAGAAAGTATTAAGAGTAAATTTCGGGTTTTCTTTACTAGTGTAGATTTTAAACTTTGAATTCGAAAGAGTGCTTTCTGATAGCTCTTTTATAATAATGTGGATCCGATACAGTTCTTTGAGTACGAAGAAAACAGTTTCCAAATACAGGGAGACGTGTTACAATGAAATGTGTACGGAAATTTGAAAATCGAATGAAAAGGATTACATAATCAAATAAGGGGAAGAAAAGAGAAAGACACTTGATTGTTACAGTAACCTTTAACCCGTCACTGGATTATATCGTGACAGTCCCGGACTTTGCGACGGGAAAGACCAACCGGACCAGCTCGGAGCTGATGCTCCCGGGCGGAAAGGGCATCAATGTTTCCATCGTGCTCTCGAATCTCGGGGTGGAGAATACGGCACTCTACTTCGCGGCAGGCTTCCTGGCCGGCTGGGAGGAAGCTGAAAGGGCGGACACAGAAGCAACCGCGGTTCATGCATTTCAGATGGGAGTTGCAGCCGGGAGCGCAAGCGCATTTTCAAAGTACCTGGCAACAAAGGAAGAGATACTGGAGGTTTATCGAAGGATGCAAGAAGAAGGAGGACGCGCATGATTATTTATGAGGGGAAAGCGGTTTTTGAGGGGATTGCGATCGGAAAGCTTTCGGTCTACAAGAAGAATGAGGAGACGGTAAAACGCGAGAAGGTGGAGGACCCGGAGGCGGAGATCGCCCGCTATGCTGAGGCCCGCGTCGGTGCAGTGGAGCAGCTGCAGGCCCTCTACGAGAAGGCTGTGAAGGAGGTCGGAGAGGCATCCGCTGAGATCTTCGAGGCGCACCAGATGATGGTGGATGACGACGACTTCGTGGAGTCGGTGGAGAGCATCATCCGCACCCAGTCCATAAATGCAGAGTACGCCGTGGCTGAGACCGGCGATAACTTCAAGAAGATGTTCGAGGAAATGGACGACGAGTATTTCCGCGGAAGAGCGGCGGATATCAAGGATATCTCCGAGCGGATCATCCGCTTGCTGCAGGGCGATACCGGCGCGGGGATCGAGTCCGATGACCCCGTGATCGTGGTGGCGGACGACCTGGCACCGTCGGAGACCGTGCAGATGGATAAGGACAAGATCCTGTCCTTCGTAACGGTTCACGGCTCGGCCAATTCCCACACCTCCATCCTGGCGAAGACCATGAACATCCCGGCCATCATCACCTGCCCCATCCCCCTCACCGATGAGGTGGACGGTAAGGAAGCCATCGTGGACGGCTTCGAGGGCAAGGTTTACGTGGAGCCTACCGAGGAGATCCTGGCAGAGAAGCAGAAGATCCTGGCTGCAGAGCTGGAGAAGAAGGCCCTCCTCGAGGAGCTGAAGGGCAAGGAAAATGTAACGCTGGACGGTCAGAAGATCAACCTCTATGCAAATATCGGAAATACCAAGGACCTGGGGCTTGTCTTAAAGAACGACGCAGGCGGGATCGGACTCTTCCGCTCCGAGTTCATCTACCTTGGCTCCGACGACTATCCGACGGAGGACGAGCAGTTCGCCATTTACAAGCAGGTGGCTGAGACCCTGGCGGGTAAGAAGGTGATCATCCGTACCCTGGACATCGGCGCGGATAAGCAGGCGGATTACTTCAAGCTTCCGGCAGAGGAGAATCCGGCCATGGGCCTTCGTGCCATCCGTATCTGCCTCACCCGTCCGGAGGTGTTCCGTGCGCAGCTGCGTGCCATCCTCCGTGCATCCGCTTACGGTACGGTTTCCATCATGTTCCCCATGATCATTTCCGTGGATGAGGTAAAGGAGATCCAGGAGATCCTGGCAAAGATCAAGGCTGAGCTGGATGCAGAGGGCATCCCCTACGATAAGGACATCGAGACCGGTATCATGATCGAGACACCGGCATCCGTCATGATGGCGGAGGAGCTGGCGAAGGAGGTGGACTTCTTCAGCGTGGGTACCAACGATCTCACCCAGTACACCCTGGCCATCGACCGTCAGAACCAGTCCCTGGACAAGTTCTACGATTCCCACCATCCGGCCATCCTGAAGATGCTGAAGATCGTAGCAGACGCAGCGCATAAGTACGGCAAATGGGCCGGCATCTGCGGGGAGCTTGGTGCAGACCTCTCCCTTACCAAAGAGTTCCTGGCCATGGGCTTCGACGAGCTGTCCGTATCTCCGGGACGCATCCTTCCCATCCGGAAGATCGTTCGCGAGACGGATGTGGCTGCATACAAGGCAGAGAAGTAAACCTTCGTACGAAAACAGAAAAGTGCTTGCATCCGGCAGGCACTTTTCTTATAATGACGTTGTAAACGATTACAACGGTATTGCAAAACTATCCGGAAGGGGACGATCATATGACTGAGATTATGGACGTATCAACCATGGATTGGATGAAGAAGAAACGCTGGGACAAGACCTTTCGTGAGAGGCTGGAGCCCCGGTATGACGAGCTGAAATGGCTGTACTCGGAGCTGTATCAGGGGGATATGCAGGCATTTCAGTATTTCTGTGAGATGCTCTACGCCTGCTACAAGGCGCGCAGCAAGGAACTGAAGAAGTGGGATCTGGGCCGTGAGGCCATGCCGGAGTGGTTCTCCGGAAATGAGATGCTGGGCATGCTGATGTATACGAATGCCTTTGCTGGAACCCTCTCGGGGGTGCAGTCCCATCTGGACTATATCGAGGAGTGCGGTGTGAACTACCTGCATCTCATGCCCCTTCTTTCCAGCCCCAAGGGACGCTCCGACGGGGGCTACGCGGTGTCGGACTTCCGCGAGGTGGAGCCCTCTCTCGGCACCATGAAGGATCTGGCGTCTCTGGCGGAAGCCTGCCATTCGAGAGGCATCTCCGTCTGTCTCGACTTTGTCATGAACCACACCAGTGAGGATCATGCATGGGCGAAGCGGGCGCGGGCAGGCGAGAAGGAGTTCCAGGACCGGTACTTCTTCTATGACAACTGGGACATCCCCAATGAGTTTGAGAAGACCGTGCCGCAGGTATTTCCCACCACGGCACCGGGGAACTTCACCTGGTGCGAAGAGGCGGGGAAGGTGGTCATGACCTCCTTCTATCCC
>CADBRW010000108.1 GCA_902797155.1 uncultured Lachnospiraceae bacterium | reverse complement strand
TGCGCCCCGACTTCTTCGGACTTCGTATCGCTCCGGCGGTATCTCCCGAGTGGAAGGAGTTCGAGATCGACAAGTTGTTCCGTGGCAGGAAGCTGCATATCACTGTGCAGAATCCGGACGGAAAGGAATCCGGCTTTACATCCATGACCGTAAACGGAAAGGCTTATGAAGATAATTACATCCTTGCAGACGATCTGCAGGATGAGAACGAGATCGTATTCGTTATGTAGTTTCAACAGGTCCGGGAGATGACTTGGAGTCAGGTCATCTCCGGGAGCCTGCGGTGAAGGATCTCTCAGTTATGAAATATGATCAACAGTAACCGGAATCGGAGCAGTTCACGCTGCTCCGTTTCGACGGATTAAGGAGTCAAAATGGCTGCGGCAAAAAAGACGTCAGCAAATCAGAATAGAAAACCCAGTGCCAATCGCAGCAGGAGCCAGAAACCCCAGCCCAGGGAGAGAGCACCCCGTATCATCAATGACGATGATGAGAAGGCCCTCAGCCCCGAGAGGAAGCGGGAGATCTACCTGTTTGTTTATCTTGCGGTAGGCATTTTTATGCTTTGCAGCAACTTCGGGATCTGCGGAGCGGTAGGACGTGTGATCGGCGGATTCTTCTTCGGACTTTTCGGATGGGTTCAGTATCTGCTGCCGGTTTATGCGTTCCTGGCTGCCGCATTTATCCTGTCCAACGGGCCTAAGAAGAGCATTCTCCGAAAGATCATCTGGATCGGCATCCTGATGATGGTCTGCTCCTTTATCGCCCAGATCGTTCAGGGAATGGATGCAGTAACGGCGAAGTCCCTGTATATGGACGGCTACACAGATCATGCAGGCGGCGGATTCTTCTTCGGAGGAATGCTTTCCCTTCTGTATAAGCTGGTGGGCAAGGTGGGAGTTGTGATCCTGGTGGTCCTGCTTTCCATTGTGGCCATCATCCAGATCACCGGAATCTCCGTGATCGAGATGTTTAAGAAGATATTTACATTCAATTACAGCGATGTAAATAACTATGACGATGAATATGAATATGACGATTACGAGGGTGGTGCAGCAGAGCCGGAGAGGGCTCTTCCCCGTCGTGACCGTAAGTCTATCATAAAGGATCTTGAGGTCCGTCCCGGCGATGCAAAGCCGAAGAAGGGCCGCAAGGCAGCAAAGGAAGATGAGGTCATTCCTGCGGATGAGATGCAGGAGCTGATCCCGGATCCTTATCAGAACGAGATGGAAGATCTGAAGGCTGCTGCCCGGAAAAAGGTGGCAGACAAGAAGGCCCGAGGCATGGAGGATTCCGTATTTGCTCCAAAGGAAGAGATCCGTCCTCAGGGAACCGTGCCTGTGGCACCGGACAGAGGTCTGTCCGTTCCCAGCGACGAGTCCTTCCGTTATGGCGCCGCTGCCCGTGCAAATGCTGCGGCTCAGCCGGCTCCTCAGAGAGAAACCACGGCTATGGATTTCTTCGATCTGAAGCCTTCCAGGGAATCCTATCAGGATGAGGTGGGAGGAGTCTTTGATGACGATGAAGACGAGGATGTGATCGAGGATATCGACGATGTGGAAGATACCTATGTGGCACCTCCTGTCAGAAAGCCGGCTGCTCCGAAGCCTCCCGTGAAGACGGCTGCTCCGGTATATGCAGACGGTCTTGAAGAGATTCCGGTTGAAGAGAACAAGGTTTCCCATAAGGATGCGCTCCAGGCCACCGGAGAGGTTCAGATGGAGGTGGCACAGGCGGCTGCGAAGCCGAAAAAACGGCCCTACAGGATCCCGCCGGTCAATCTTCTGAACCCTGTTAAGAAGGGTGGAAATAAGGGGGATGCGGATGTCAGGGAAACTGCCATCAAGCTGAAGCAGACCATGGAAAGCTTCGGTGTAAATGTAACCATCACGGATTACAGCAGGGGCCCGGCGGTCACCCGCTATGAGCTGACACCGGAGCAGGGTGTCAAGGTCAGCAAGATCCTGTCTCTTACGGATGATATCAAGCTGAATCTTGCAGCTGCGGATATCCGTATCGAAGCACCGATCCCCGGCAAGTCCGCCATCGGTATTGAGGTACCGAACAACGAGAGTCAGATGGTTTCCTTTAGGGAACTCATCGACAACGATGCATTTAAAAGCGCAAAATCCAAGATCTCCTTCGCCATCGGCAAGGATATCGGCGGACAGATCATCATCGGTGACATCGCAAAGATGCCCCATATGCTGATCGCCGGTGCCACAGGCTCCGGTAAGTCAGTCTGCATCAATACCATCGTTATGAGTATCCTCTACAAGGCAAAGCCGGAAGAGGTACGTCTCATCATGGTGGATCCGAAGCAGGTAGAGCTTGCGGCCTACAACGGTATCCCGCATATGCTGATCCCGGTGGTGACGGATCCGAAGAAGGCGGCAGGTGCCCTGAACTGGGCTGTTCAGGAGATGGAGCGCAGATACAAGCTCTTCGCACAGTACAACGTACGAAATCTGGAGGGCTTCAACAGGAAGGTGGAAGAGGATCCGGCGGATCCGGAGGACCTCTCCAAGGCGGATTTCCGTTTCCTTCCGCAGATCGTGGTGATCGTAGACGAGCTGGCAGATCTGATGATGGTAGCTCACGGCGAGGTGGAGGATGCCATCGTGCGTCTGTCCCAGCTGGCCCGTGCGGCAGGCATCCATCTGATCATTGCCACACAGCGTCCGTCTGTAGATGTCATCACAGGTCTGATCAAGGCAAATGTGCCGTCACGTATCGCATTTGCGGTTTCCAGCGGTACCGATTCCAGAACCATTCTGGATATGGTGGGTGCCGAGAAGCTGCTGGGTAAGGGCGATATGCTGTACTTCCCCACAGGCGTCAACAAGCCGCTGCGTGTGCAGGGTGCGTTCGTATCCGACGATGAGGTTGTGGCGGTTACCGACTATATCAGAAAGCAGACCGGAGACGTGGAGTATGATGATGCCATCACAGAATCCATCAATTCCGGCGCATCCTCAGGCGGAAGCGGTGGCGGAGCTGCTGCTGAAGATGAGGGAGATAAATACGATGAATATTTCGAAGAGGCAGGACGTCTCGTGATCGAGAAGGACAAGGCCTCTATCGGATACCTGCAGAGAGTCTTCCGCATCGGCTTCAACCGTGCGGCCCGGATCATGGATCAGCTGGCAGAAGCCGGTGTGGTTGGCCCGGAGGAAGGCACCAAGGCCCGGAAGATCCTGATGACCATCGACCAGTTCGAGGAGTACATGCAGGCATAATCAGAAAAGGAGTTACAACATGCTCACAGACATCGAAATCGCACAGGCTGCGGAAATGAAGAAGATCCGCGAGATTGCCGCTGATATGGGGCTTACGGAGGACGAGCTTGAGTCCTACGGGACCTATATGGGCAAATTCTCGGATGAGTATCTGAAGAAGATCGAAGACCGGCCCTTCGGCAGACTGGTCCTGGTAACCGCCATCAATCCCACACCTGCCGGTGAAGGAAAGACAACGGTGACCATCGGACTCGGTGATGCGCTGAAG
>CADBRW010000107.1 GCA_902797155.1 uncultured Lachnospiraceae bacterium | reverse complement strand
CTGGAGCGTGATTTCAAGGTTCCCGGAAATGAAGGAAAGACCGCTTTCCTGATCGAGAAGGGAATGCCGCGGGAGAAGCTGGCGGAGATCCTTGCCACGGCGAAGGACCTGCGCAGAGACGGCGCCCAGGTAAATGTGGTCATGATGAAGAAGAACAAGAAGTTCCAGAAGGAACAGCTGGCAGCGGAAGGCTACACGGAGATCAAGGAATTCTTTGTTTAAGCCGGGGGGGGAAGATCCTCCTCCGTCAAAAATGGGGACGCACCCGAAAAAACGGGGACGGTTCCGGACTGTCCGGAACCGTCCCCGTTTTTTCGGGTGCGTCCCTGTATTTTTCGCGTCTTCAGACTGATTTAAGGTTGGCACTGTAAAGTGCAGACATACAGGCAGGAAATCACCCGAAGAAAGGGAAGAATCTTCGTGAAAGGAGGATATCGGTATGCATAAGAAATTTACGTCCATTATTGTTGCATTTGTTTTGGCGGGTACTCTCGTAGCCTGCGGATCGGCCGGGACGGACAGCAAGGAGGTGGGAACCACGGCGACAAGCTCCGATGCGGCAGGCGGAACCACAACGGCAGGTTCCGAGGCGTCCGGAATCACAACGGTCAGTGATACAACTTCCGAAACCGCACAGGTGGTCCGGGTTTCGGGCAGTGCGTCCGATCTCTTCACGGAGCGGGATCTGACCCAGACGGCGGATATTTCATCGGCACAGACATACACTGTCAGTGACGGACAGGACATTCAGATCACGGAAGCAGGCGTCTATGTCATCAGCGGTTCTGCGAAGAATGTTACCATCTACGTTGAGGCACAGGATGAGGATAAGGTCCAGATCGTTCTGGACGGCGTATCCATTACGAATGAAAGTATGCCTTGCATTTACGTGAAAAATGCGGACAAAACCTTTATCACGACCACCGAATCGGAAAACAGTCTTGCGGTAACGGGAAGCTTTACCACCGACGGAAACACGAATACGGATGCCGTTATATTTTCAAAGGATGATCTGATTCTGAACGGGCTGGGAACCTTGGAGATCAGTTCTACGGATAATGCCGTAAGCTGCAAAAATGACCTGAAGGTGACCGGCGGGACCTATAATATCAGCTGCAGTCACAGTGCACTGGAATCGAAGGACTCCATCGCCATCGCAGGAGGGACTGTAAATGTCACGTCCAGCGTGGATGCACTTCATGCGGAAGACAGTGATGATGGCACCAAGGGCTCCATCTATATCTGCGGAGGAACGCTGAACCTTGTTGCATCGGATGATGGTATCCATGCCACCACCACGGTAGAGATCGACGGTGGTACCATTTCCGTATCGGCCGGAGAAGGAATCGAGGCAACCCAGATCCGTATCAACGACGGAAACATTTCCATAGAGGCTACGGACGACGGTATCAATGCGGCGCATAAATCCGATTCCGATTCACCGCTGGTTGAGTTCAACGGCGGTTACACCAAGATCGTTATGGGCGCAGGAGATACGGACGGTGTGGATTCCAACGGAGATATTACCGTGAACGGCGGAACAGTTGATGTCACCGGACAGTCCACCTTCGATTATGACGGGACCGCGACCGTAAACGGCGGTACCATCATCGAGAACGGGACTGAGACGAACACCATGACCAACCAGAACCTCGGAGGCCCCGGAGGCGGCATGGGCGGCGGCCACGGCGGGCACTAAATATACGGATGCACCTGTACAGATCGGGGCGTTACAGAGGGATAGTCCTCCGTGTCACATTTTCTTGGGACACGGAGGACTATCCCTCTGTATCGTTGTCTCCCCTTGCTCCACAGTGGCGGATGTGGTAGAGTAGTGTACAGTGCACGGACCTGATCCGTGCCTGTGGAGCAGGGGAGAGTATGGAACGCGGACTAAGCAGAAATGTGCTGAAATATATAGCGGTCATCGCCATGGTGATCGATCATATCGGAATGGAATTCGTTCCCATCACCACGATACCGGGTATGCTCTGTCGTATTGTGGGACGTCTTACCATGCCCATCATGGCCCTCTTTCTGGCGGAGGGATACTACTACACTTCTTCAAGAAAGAAGTACGGCACCCGCCTTCTTATCTTTGCGCTGATCTCGCAGATCCCCTATGCACTTATGAATTACGGAGATGTGATCCGTGAGGGGGAGACCCGTTGGTCAACGATCCTGAAGGGGATCCTTCATCCTGACTTTAATTTCATCTTTACTCTTTTCTTTTCGTTCCTGATCCTGTATGTCTATGATATGGTTCCGGGATACAACAAACGCTGCGTGCTGATCGGTCTTCTGATCGGAGCCTCCATGTTCTGTGACTGGGGACTCGTCGCACCGCTCGCAGCTCTGGCCTTCTACATCCATCGGGAGGACCGGAAACAGCAGGCGAAATGGTTCTGCTGGATCGCAACCGGTACCATAGTCATGAGCATCCTCTTCTGCATTTCCAAGGATCTGCACTGGTATGGGGAGCTGTGGCAGGCAGGACTCTTTCTCTTTGTTCCGCTGCTGTTTCTCTACAACGGAGAACCCGGAAGCAAAGCAGCATTTCACAAGTGGTTTTTCTATCTGTTCTACCCTCTGCATATGCTGGTGATCTGGATGATCAAGTTTTTTTGATTTTCCCAAGAAAATGTGGTGCTAAGCGGGGATTCATGGTACAATTATATGTACGGGTGTATTATCCTGAAATGCAATTTGGATTAAGTGGCGCATATAGGGGGAGTTACAAATGCCAAATACAAAGCAAACGCCGCTCAGCTTCGCGGCGGCGGTCATGTTTCTGGGGATTGCGATCTTTCGGATCATGTCGCTGGTGACAAGCTTTAAGACCATCCAGGAGCTGAACAGCTATGGGAGCACATATTTAGGTAAGGTGATGTGGGTATTATGGGCATGCCTGATCCTGGATCTCATTGTGGCCGTCGGCGTTATAGCTGCGGTGGTATTCCTCTGTATGGGGGATATGGACAGGTACGGGCTTGCAGCCATCGTTATCGGGGGAGGCATCGCCGTCGAATACATTTTGCTTCTGATCGAGACCCTGTCAGGTCTGGGAAGTTACAGCGCACAGTATTTCTTCAACTGGAGAGTCATCCTGTCCTATTCGGCCATGGGATGTTTCGCGGCCTGCTTTATCCATTCCGGTGTACTTGCCCGGAAGGTTGAACAGGGAGAACCCCTGGGGAAGAAATGGGTTACATCGCCCATGCTTCTGGTGCTCGGCATCGTATGTATCATGATCGCGGTTTCCGGCTCGGGAGTCACGATCTCCGAAATGCTTTCTTCCGGTGATGAGAGCTGGAAGACCATTACGGCCATCGTGCTGGAATTCCTTGCGCTCCTCTTTGTGGGTCTGCACATGAATTACAGAAAGAATATGGAGATTGTCTACGGAAACAGGCAGAAGCCTACGGTCTACGGTGTTCCGGCCTATAATGCAAATCCGTATGCGCCCTTCAACAATCCGGTACAGGGATCGGTTCCCTACCCGAATCAGCAGCAGGGCTACGGTGCGCCGCAGGGCGGCTACGGCGGCTATGGTGCAGCGGGCCAGCAGAATTATGGCGGCTACGCAGGTTACGGCGCGGCAGGCCAGCAGCAGGATCCGTATGCGGACCCGTATCAGGGTTATTTCCAGCCGACGGATAATGACAAAACCTGATCGGCAGATGCGGTAACCGCAATTACAAAAAAGGATGCAGCGTTACAAATATACAGATATAGGAGAAATGCCATGAAGAAATGGGAAGGTTACACAAAGGGTGTGAATCTGGGAGGCTGGATCTCTCAGTTTGCGGAGTATGATGAGGAGCATTTTCGGAGCTTTATCACCGAAGAGGATTTTCCGGAGATCAGACGTCTTGGTTTTGATCATGTGAGGATCCCGGTAGATTACGTGGTTCTGGAGAATGATGAGGGTGAGATGAATCCTCTGGGCTTTGAGCTCCTGAAGCAGGCGCAGGAATGGTGCCACAAGTACGGCCTCAAGATGATCATCGACGTTCATGAGGTCTATGGTTATTCCTTTGATCCGCTGAAGAAGGATATGGACCGTGAGAAGTTCTTCTATGACGATGAGCTGCAGCAGAGATTCTTCACACTGTGGTCCCGTCTGGCAGAGACCTTCGGCGATGATCCGGATACCGTAGCGCTGGAGCTTCTGAATGAAGTGGTTCTGATAGGTGTGGCGGATGCATGGAACAAGGTGGTGGATAAGACCATCGATGTGATCCGAAAGTCTGCACCCCGTTCCTGGATCGTAGTGGGTGGTGTATGCTACAACGCCATCACCAGTGTAAAGCTGCTGGATCCTCCGAAGGATGACCGTATCGTTTACAATTTCCATTGCTATGAGC
Organism: uncultured Lachnospiraceae bacterium; assembly: GCA_902797155.1. GTDB lineage: Bacteria > Bacillota > Clostridia > Lachnospirales > Lachnospiraceae > Eubacterium_Q. Next base: position 5,054 of record CADBRW010000107.1, on the reverse strand, counting down.
CTATCATTTTCACTCATCAGGGTGCTTACTGGGTTGACGGCATGCCTGCGGATTTCCGCATCGACTATCCGGAAAGTCTGGAGAAGTATCGTGAGGAGAGCCAGAAATATGCCCGTGATCTGGTGGGCGCGCTGTATGACCGCGCGGTAACCACCATCGGTCCGGAATTCTTTGAGGATCTGCTTACACCGGCGGTGGAAGCTGCCGACAGCTTTGACGTTCCTCTGTATTGCGGAGAGTATGGTGTTATCGAGCTGGCTCCCATGGAGAGCACACTTCGCTGGTTCCATGATATTCACGGGGTTTTCGATAAGCATGGGATCGGCCGTGCGATCTGGAATTACCGTGGAAAGGACTTTGGCCTGATGGATTCCTATTACGAATCCATTCGTGAGGAGATTCTGAAATAGACCGTAGGAGAATCGTGTTGCGGGAGGAAAGGGCTTATGAGATATAAATGCCCCTGCTGCGGATACTATACTCTTGAGGAGCCGAACGGTCGGTATGAGATCTGTCCGGTCTGTTTCTGGGAGGATGATCCCAAGGCACTCGAAACCCCGAATATCGCGTTTGGGGCCAATAATATCAGCTTAAATGTGGCGAAGAAGAATTTTCGGGAGCTGGGGGCATGTGATCCGGACGCCATGAGGTCTACCAGGATGCCTACGGAGGCTGAAATGGATCCTGCTTCGGCACTGACACTGGTCCGCGCCGATGAACTGTGGCAGATGGCGGGTGTGTATTATGTGCGCATTCAGGCCAACGGAAAGAGGTACGGGATCGACCTCCAGATGGAATTCGACGAACATGATACGGACGGAAAGACAAGATATATCCTGCTGTTGGATGAACACCTTCCGGTGGCAACCTGCCGTCTGTACCCCTGTGAAGAGGGATACATGATGATGGGCAGGGTCGTGGTCCTTCCGGAATATGAAAGAAGAGGGATTGGTTCCCGTGTGATCCGGGAAGGTGAGAACTGGGCGAGAGAACTGGGATACGATAAGATCGTGATCGAAGCCCGGGCCATCCTGGCAGATTTCTATGAAGCCCGGGGTTATGTGCTTCATTCGAAGCATCTGATCCGAAGACAGCCCTTTGACTGTGTACAGATGGCGAAACGCCTCTGACAGTATGAATAACTCCGGTTGAGAGAGGGATATGGCAGCCCGCCTGCTTGCAGGACGGGCTGTTATATCTTGTATATGGGACGGGAACGAAAATGAAGGAGAGAAGAAGGACAAAAGTTAAAAGACGGATCGCCCGGTGGATGATACTCCTCCTTCTGCTTTGCTGTGTGTCATGGTGCGGCGGCGGGGAGACGGAAGCTGCCGTATATCCGGAGCTTCATTCCCAGGATGAATTGTATGCCTGCATGGTGGATCAGATCAACGCGAGGGAAGTGACCCGGACCTATACCGTGAAGGACCAGAGTCTCCGGGACCGGCTGGTGCACATCGATCTCAGTGACTTTGCGACACATTTCAACCCGGATGCACCGCTGGACAGCGGCTGCTATCTGGTGTATTATCTGGAAACGGTGTATCTCTCCTACTACGGAAGCCAGTTTAAGATCATGATCCGTTATCCCCATAGCAAGGAGGAAATGGACGCACATTTTAATAAAATGAAAAGCCTGGCCAGGGAGCTGAAGGGTGAGACGGAGTATGATACCGTTAAAAATGTGCATGATTATCTGATCGAGAATTTCGAGTATGACCAGAATACAACCATGGTGAACCACACGGATATCGACGGCTTTCGGGATGGCGTCATGGTCTGCTCCGGCTACAGTCTGGCTACCTATTATCTGCTGAATTCCGCGGGAGTGAGTGCCCGGGTCATCACCGGAAACGGCGGCACCGGCTCACCTGACGAGGAGAACCATATGTGGAATATGGTGCGGGTGGACGGAAAATGGTACAACATGGATGTGACCTGGGACGACGGCGGAGGAAAGACCAAGAATTATGAGTACTTCCTGAAGAGTGATGCGGATTTTCCGGAACACCGGCGTCTTGGTAGATACAATACGGAACCGTATAATACCATGGTGTCAGATGAGTCCTATCCCGTTCCCTTTGTGATGAAGTATAAGAAACAGATGACGATCCTTATCGCGGCATTTGTCGGTACGGTCCTGCTGATCATCCTTTTGTCGAAGAGGAAGAAGCCTCAGGCTTACCGGGGATATGTGGTGAATGACATGGAGACCGGGGAAACTGATTATGAGAGCTGGCGAGGAGGGAACGGCGTGGAAGCGGACCCGTACAGCGGGCTGAACAGTCCGTACGGACGTCAGGATATGACGGACCCGGACAGGGAAAATGACGGAGGAAATGATCATGTATGAGAAGAAGAACCCCAATAAGATCTGGTATGTGGTGATCGGTGTGGTAGTGGGAACCATCCTGCTGCTGGCGCTTCTTGCACTGCTTGTGAAGAGCATGTACAAGGACGAGGGGGAAGGATCCTCGGAGCAGTCCACGGTGGTCTCCACCGAGACGTCAACGACCGCAAAGCCAGAGTCGAAGAGTGAGAAAGCGACGGAGGCGGCACAGCCCGCCTACAGCTTTCGCTCCAAGAAGCTGAAGGATCAGCATTACGAGAAGCACGGAAGAGAGATGGGCTTTGCCGATGCGGATGCCTACGAGGCTGCAGCCGCGGCGGTGGTAAATGATAGCTCGAGTTTACATAAGATAGAAAAAGAGGACGGAGATGATGTTTACTACCGGGAGGCGGACAATGCCTTTGTTGTGGTCTCTACCGACGGGTATATCCGCACATTTTTCTATCCCAACGGCGGAAAGAAGTATTACGATAAACAGTAAAGGACCCGGCGGAAACCCCGCGAAAGGGTCCTTCTTTTATTTTAAGGATTGTTCATTTGACTTTACATACGGAATTGTTTACTATCGATAATGACATTTTTTGAGTTTTTGTGTAACAGAAAAAACAAAACGAAGGAGAATTCTCATGCTTTCGAAGTTCAGTGTGAAAAGGCCGTATACCGTGCTGGTGGGAGTCGTTCTGATCCTGGTGCTCGGTTATGTGGCATATACGAAGATGACGGCGGATCTGCTCCCGAACATGAGCTTTCCGTACGTGATCATCATTACCACGGATCCCGGCGCAAGCCCGGAGGAGGTGGAGGCGGATGTGACCGCAAAGCTGGAATCGTCTCTGGCCACCACATCGAATCTGAAGACGCTGCAGTCCGTTTCCAGAAACAGCGTATCCATCGTGATCCTGGAATATGAACAGACCACGAACATGGATTCCACCATGATCGAGCTCCAACAGAAGCTGGATCAGGTGAAGGCAGGCTTTGCAGATACTGTGTCAGCCCCCATTGTCATGCAGATCAATCCGGAAATGCTTCCCATCATGGTTGCGGCCATCGGTGTGGAGAATATGGACGCAGCCGAGATCACGACCTATGTTGAGAACAATATCACTCCCCAGCTGGAGAGTATCGAAGGCGTGGCTTCCGTAACCGCCACCGGCGGAATTGTGGAGACCATTCAGGTCACCCTCAATCAGGATAAGATCGACCGTCTGAATAAGAAGGTTCTGGATGAGGTCCGCGGCCAGTTCAAGGAAGCGGAGGATGAGATCCAGGAGAACAAGGACAAGATCGAAAGCGGAAAGGCGGAGCTGGAAAGCGGCAAGCAGAAGCTGGCCGATCAGATCAGTGCCGGTGAGACCGAGTTAAATACGCAGAAGATCAAGCTTTATACCACGGCGGCGGATCTGGACCGTCAGCTGGTGGAGCTTCAGGCAACACAGCAGGGACTGGAAAATGCGGCAACCTCGCTGCAGCAGGCTGCTGACGGCGCAAAGAAGCTGAAGGACGGAATCTCCCAGATGGATGCGGGGATCGCCGAAATGAAGGCGCTTCAGGAGTCTCTGGCTCCCCTTGCAGCCATGTCGGACGAAGAGCTTCTGGCTGCAACCGGTATGGACCGTGCCACATATAATAAGCAGATGGCTGAGCTTACAGCGAAGATCACAGCGACACAGGCTGAGAGAGACGCACTGCAGACACAGCTGGATACCATGAACCAGCAGATCGCAACCATGGGCTCCACCATGAATCTGTCCCAGTACGGGGTCAAGCTGAATTCCGTGGACGATCTTCCTGCAGCAGTGGAGGCAGTCAATCAGGCCAAGTCACAGGTAGCACTTGGTATCACCACGATCCAGGAGGCTCAGAAGCAGGTGGAGGCCGGGAAGGCAACCATCGATCAGGCCCTTACGGCCCTGAATAAAAATGAGATCCTGGGGTCCCTGCAGATCAGCGATACATCCACACAGCTGATCACAGGTGCGGCGGCCCTTGAAGATGCGGAGAAGACCATTGACAGCACCAAGGCGGATGCGGAGGCAAAGGCGGATATCAATTCCGTTCTTTCCGCAGATGTGATCCGTCAGCTTCTGGTTGCCCAGAACTTTGATATGCCCGCGGGTTATATCAACGAGGAGGAAGGCAGATACCTGATCAAGGTAGGTGAGTCCATCAAGACCGTGGAGGACCTGCAGCAGCTGGTGCTGATCGATCTTGGCATGGACAGCATCGGTAAGGTCTATCTCACGGATATCGCGGATGTAGAGGTAGTGGACAACTCCGACAGCTCCTACGCAAGGGTGGACGGAAAGCCGGGTCTGCTTCTGACCTTTGAGAAGCAGACGGGGTATGCGACTGCAGATGTATCCGACCGGATCCTTGAGAAATTCAGGAGCCTTGAGAAGACGGAGGATGAGAAGATCCACTTCTCAACTATGATGGATCAGGGTGTCTATATCGATATCATCGTCAGCTCCATACTGAAGAACATGGGACTGGGTGCGATCCTTGCCATCGTCGTGCTGATCATTTTCCTGAGAGATTTCCGGCCGACGCTGATCATCGCCTGCGCGATCCCTCTTTCCGTGGTCTTCGCAGTTGTGCTGATGTATTTCTCCAACATTTCCCTGAATATCATTTCCATGTCCGGTCTGGCGCTTGGAATCGGTATGTTGGTGGATAACTCCATCGTAGTAATTGAAAATAT
>CADBRW010000106.1 GCA_902797155.1 uncultured Lachnospiraceae bacterium | reverse complement strand
CTGACCCTGGCCCTGGAACTGGCCGTACTGCTGCGCCTGACCCTGGCCCTGGAACTGGCCGTACTGCTGCGCCTGACCCTGGCCCTGAGACTGGCCGTACTGCTGCGCCTGACCCTGGCCCTGGAACTGGCCGTATTGCTGCGCCTGACCCTGGAACTGGCCATACTGTTGCGCCTGCGGCTGACCATACTGCTGGCCCTGTAGCTGGCCGTACTGCTGTGCCTGGCCCTGGGCCAGCTGCGTTCCGCAGGTCGGGCAGATGCCATACTGCGGATCTACTTCTGAATGACAATTCGGACAGATCATTTTCTTCCACCTCCATCATGCTACATTTCCATCGTTGCTTTTCATCACGCACCATTGCGCTTTATCATTCTTTTCCCCGTGTTTACTCATCGTCACTTCCGCCAATCTCTGCCGGTGTGATCCAGAAGGCCAGATGCTGCGGGCCTTCGGAATCGATCAGATATTCCTCATGCACGGGCGCTCCCCAGGAATCGTCGCCTCCCACACCCATCTGGGCAGAAGCGATGCGGATCCATGTGTGGCGCACCGGCGGCAGTTCGAAGATTCGGTTCGCCTCCTCCAGCTCGTAAGCGCTGTATGGGAGGACGGACATTTCAAAGGGATCCCCTGCGGCCGTGAAGCATAGACCCCGGCCCTCCCCATCCGTCACGGTAAAATGTCTCACATCGGTGCGGTTTCCGCATTCCTGCGGGCGGAGGTACTGAGACAGATTCTCTCCCGCCGTATAGCTAAACCTCCCCAGCTTCGCACCTGCGGCGCGGTCCACGTAGTTCTCATCAGGTCCCATGCCCAGGTAGGTCACCCGGTCCACATCGGGCTTGGTGCAGAAATCCATGGCGAAGACCGGCAGCTTCGGATAGCCTGCCAATCCCGGGAACTCCGCCTCCACCAGGATCCGTCCGTCGGGATATACGGTGTAGCTTATCCCCGCACGGATCTCCGATGACCTTCCTCCGGTAAAGGCGGTCACAAGCTTCAGTCCGCCCTCCACCGGCTCTACCCGGAAGTTTACATAATCTTTCTTCATAAAATGTCCCGCATCGTACCACACACCCATTTCCGCCGGATAGCCTGCGCCGTAGTCGTTGTCCGTCATGGCGCGCCAAAAGCTGATCCGCGGTATCCGGTCGATGTATTCCCGGCCCTTGTAGCGGAAGGAGCTGATACCGCCCTCCGTCATGGAGAACTGAACCTGCAGGTCCTGTCCCATCAGGCCGATGTAACCGTCTCCGGTAACGATATTGCAGAACCCGGCCGGGTCTGCCTGAGCCACATTTTTCTTACTGCCCTGGGCACGGACACATTGGCCGAAGGCCACCGGATGTGCCTCGTCCCGGGTTTCTTCTCCCGGTCCCTTCAGCTGCGGGAAGGCCGTGACCTCTATCACCGCAAGCCCCGGACCGTCAGGCATTTTCATGCCATGGGGCAGAGAAAGGATCTCACCTGCCGCTGCCGTAAGGAAACGGGTCTTCTCCTCTACTACCCTGCCGTCCAGCATGGAGCGGATCAGGAAGGTGTACCCGGAGGTATCGATAAAGAGATTCCGGTTCTCCACCGTCAACATTTCCTCGGACACATCGATGCGGAGCGGACTGTAAAGTGCGCGGACCTCCTGCATTTTCGGAGATTCCCTGCGATCTCCGTAGACGATGCCGTTGGTACAGAAGCCGTAATCCGTGGGGCGGTCGTCGAAGTCGCCACCCACGGCAAGGATTGTGTCGTCTGACATTTTCATGGGCAGCACCTGGTCGATGTAGTCCCAGATGAACCCGCCCTGATAGCCCTCGTAGCGATCCTCCAGGTCGGTGTACAGCTTCATGCCTCCCAGGGAATTTCCCATGGCATGCATGTACTCGCAGCTGATGTAGGGCTTCGTCACATACCCCGGATCCGCAGTCTGTTTCGCCAGTTCAGCCTCCAGATAGGCCTCCACCTCCGCAGGCTTGGCATACATGCGGCTCTCCATATCGGAGATATGGCGGTACTTCTGATTGTGGAACACACCCTCATAATGCACCAGCCTTGTAGAATCTGCCTGATGGAAATATTCCGACATGGCGGCAATATCCTCGCCGGCATAGGACTCATTTCCCAGAGACCAGATCAGCACCGAGGGGTGGTTCTTGTCCCTCTCATACATGGAACGGGCGCGGTCCAGCACCGCCTCGCGCCATTCGGGGAGGTCCCCCGGGATATTCCAGGAGGGCTCCACCCGTCCCAGCTTCTGCCAGGAGCCGTGGGACTCCAGATTCGTCTCGTCGATCAGGTACAGCCCCGCCTCGTCACAGAGGGCGTACCACTCACTGCGGTTGGGATAATGGCAGGTCCGCACCGCATTCATGTTGTTCTTCTTTATGATGCGGACGTCCGTCAGCATCTCCTCCATGGAGACGCACCGCCCGCCGGCGAGACTGAACTCGTGCCGGTTCACGCCCCTGAAAATGATACGTTTGCCGTTTAGGCACATGAGCCCGTTCTTCATTTCAAATGTGCGGAAGCCCACCTCCTGCCATACCTGTTCTTCTCCCGGGATCCGTACATTTAAATGATACAGGAAGGGCTGCTCGGCGCTCCAGGGCTTCACCTCCGGAAGCGTTGCATGCCAGGTTACCGTATAAAGTTTCCGGCTGCGGGGCGCCAGGGTGACCGGATAGGCCGAAGTGCCGCGATCCTCTTCCGTAAGGGTGAGAGTTCCCGCTTCCTCGACGGAGATCCCTTCGGAGTCTTCGGAAAGGGATGCCGCCATCGTTGTTCCGTCCGGTCCGTTCAGAAGAAATTCCAGATCGTCCAGATCCGGCGCATGGTCGGAAAGCACCTTCGCGCTTACGGAAAGCACACCGGTTCCCGCCGGATGTGCCGTTCCCAGCGCCCGGTCCTCATAGATATGATCCGCCTGCACCTTCAGGTCATAGACATGAATCGCCGGGAGGACCAGCACATTTACGGAGCGGAAGATGCCCGAAAAACGCCAGAAATCCTGATCCTCGATCCAGGAAGCGCTGCTCCGCTTATATACCTCCACTGCCAGGCGGTTACCCTTCTCCCGCACCAGCTCCGTGATGCAGAACTCCGAGGGTGTGAAGGAATCCTCGCTGTAGCCCACGAAGGTCCCGTTCAGCCAGACAGAAAATGCCGTCTCCACGCCGCCGAAGGACAGGAGTACCTCACCGCCCTCCGGAATTGCGCATTCCATATCAAAAAAACGGACGTAGCTTCCCACCGGAGTGCTGTCCTTCGGGATCACCGGCGGGCGCAGAAGCTCCACCCCGTCCCAGGGATACAGTGTGTTGATGTACTGCGGTGTTCCGTGTCCCTGCAGCTCCATATGCCCCGGCACCCGGATGTCGCCGAAGCTCTCCAGGTCATAGTCCTCCGCCCAGAAGCCCTCCGGGCGCTCCTCCATCCTCCGACTATAGGCAAACTGCCAGGTCCCGTCCAGACACTGAACAAAACCATCCTCCTTCATCTCCGCGCCGTCAAGCGTAAGCAGCTCCGGATCCGGAAGATCCTTCATGAACACATGATCCGAATGCGCATCCAGTCGATTGATCCGGAAGATCTCCGGATTCTCCAGTTGTTCCCGTAATGTCATACCCCTTCTCCTTTTTCGGTGCCTGTCACCTTTACAAAATTGTTACGCTAGCGTCGGTTGGACCGCCTCCAGATCCTTCGTTCCTCGGCTTCGCGGATCAGCTCGTCCCGGAAGTCCGGGTGTGCAATGCCGATCAGCAGCTCCGCCCGCTCCCAGGTGGACATGCCCTCCAGGTTCACCACGCCGTATTCCGTGGCGATGAAGTACACCTCGCTTCTGGGCGAAGTGATGATATCTCCGTCAAACTGCGGGACGATCCGGGAATGCACGGTGCCGTCCAGCTTGTCATGATAGGTGGATTTCATACAGATAAATGCCTTCCCGCCCCGGGAAGCGGATGCTCCCGCCAGGAAATCCAGCTGTCCGCCGGTTCCGCTGATCTGCCGGTTCCCGGCGCTCTCAGCAGCCACCTGTCCGTACAGGTCCACGGCCACGCAGCCGTTAATGGAGACCATATTATCCAGCTGTGCAATGGTAAAGGGCCGGTTCACGTACTCCAGCGGATAGGCCGCCACACCCGGGTTGTCATCCAGCCATTCGTAGAGCTCAGAAGAACCCACGGCACAGCCGAAGACACCCTTCCCCCGGTCGATGCTCTTCCTACGGTTGGTCAGCTTGCCGGACCTGTGCAGCGAGAGAAATGCGTCCGTGCACAGCTCGGTATGCATACCCAGATCCTGAATGTCCGTCTTGGCGATGATCTCACCCACGGCGTTGGGGATGCTGCCGATACCCAGCTGAAGCGTGGCCCCGTCCACGATGTAGGGGATGATGTGCTCCGCGATCTGCCGGTCCGTCTCCTTCGTCTGAATGGGCAGCAGATCCGTGAAGGGATCGTGATGCCCTTCCACGATATAATCCACCTCGGAAATGTGGATGCACTCGTCATTTCCCCCATGGATCCTGGGCAGATGCCGGTTCACCTCCACGATGACGATGTCCGCCTTCCGGCAAATGGGTCCGGCAACCCCCGTATTTACGGAGAAGTTGAAGTAGCCGTGCTTGTCCATGGGACTGACACTGACCATCACCACATTTACCTTGATGAAGAATTCGTAGTAAGCTGCATTGTTATGAAATACCATGGGAATGTAGTAGCACAGCCCCCGGTCGCAGAGCTTCCGTTCGTAGGAGGAGCAGTGCCAGCTATGATAGACGAAATGCTCCTGGGATTCGTCGCACTCCGCCACTTCGATGGGGCCGTCGATCAGATTGCCCCGAATCTTCACATCCTTCAGTTCGTCCCTGCGCTTGCTCAGCGCCCGGTCCAGAAGCACCGGTTTCCCCAGGGTGCTGGTATAGTCCACCCAGTCCCCGCTTTTCACCACCTGCACCGCCTCCTCCGGCGTGCAGAGCTTCTGTTCGTATTCCCCCAGATAATCTTTCAGCATACCTTCTCCCCCTGAAATCTAGAAAAAGCTCTTGATCAGTATCTCCGCCCCGATCCCGATGAGGATCAGTCCCCCCAGGATCGACGCCCGTTTGTTGATCTTCGTTCCGATCTTAATGCCCAGCCGGATCCCCAACCGGCAGAGGACGTAGGTCACGACCCCGATGATGGCCGACGCGATGAGGGCCATCCCCACGCCGTAGTCCGCGATGGTGAATCCCACGGACAGTGCATCGATGGAGGTTGCAATCCCCTGGATAAACAAGGTCCTCTTATTCAAATGATACGCTTCCTCTTCCTCGTCTTCCTTCTTGCTGAGTCCCTCGATCAGCATCTTGCCTCCGATGAACAGAAGCAGGAAAAATGCGATCCACGGAATGAAGGGTTCCGCCTTCTTGAAGAGGGCCAGCAGATAATGAATGGCCGCCCAGCCGATGAGGGGCATGACCGTCTGAAAGACCGCAAAGACAAGGGCGATCCCCCGCCGTTTCTCCTTCCTCATCCCGGGCTCGTGAAAGCCGTTCACAACGGACACCGAAAATGCGTCCATTGCCAGCCCCACCCCCAGCAGGGCCGAATTCAGTAAAAATACAAGCGTGTCCACAGTTTACTTCCTCTTTCTTCTATCTTCCCGCTGTTACCCGGTGGATGACGGGCACCTACATGTCCGCGTCTATGTTCTGTTCAAATGTCACCCCGGACGGTACTCGTTCTCGTAGCTCTTCCAGTAGCTTCCGATCCTCTGCGGATCCAGCCCTTCTCCGATGGCGATCAGCACCGGCTGCCCCACCGGACTTTCCCGGCATTCCACAGCCTGAGGCGTGGCGTTGATCTCCGTCCATCCTCCGTCCCCCTTCGGGACAAAGCCCTTGATCCTGGAAAGCTTTCCGCAGGCAGGATCCCGGAAAATGCGCCGCAGCACATCCTCCACCGGCTCCTCGGGCAGCTCCGCATGGAAGAAGAATTCCGACTGAAAATCCCCCTCCGAAAGCACAGGCCGTTTCACATAGGCGTAGTCCCTGCTTCCCGCACGAAGAAGGCGTTCCCAGTCATCGGAACTGAGTCCCTCTTCCCTCTTCACCAGAAGGTCCGCCTCTGTAAGCGTCCTCCTGCAGCCGATCTCACGGAGCATTTCATTCAGAGAACCAAGGATCCTCTCCGGGTCGGAGGCCGCAAGCTGCTCCGCCTTGCTGAGCACCACACAGCCCGCCTTCGTCAGCTCCTCCGCCAGAATATAGCGGGCATCCTCTGAAAAATGTTCCGCCGTTCCCGCAAAACCGCCGCTCTGCGCTTCCGCTGCTTCGCCTGCGGCTGCCTGACTTTCGGTCCGGCGCAGCATTGCATCCGCATCCACCACTGCGATCACATTTTCAAGCTTCATCAGCCGGTCCAGCGGTTCCTCATACAGCAGGTCCATGAATTCATCCACATCGAAGACCCCTGAGGGCTCCACGATGACCCTGTCGTACCGGTCGATGCCCATGGCGATGAGCTTCGTCTTCAGGCGCCGCCGGTGGCAGTCCGGATCGCCGCCGATGACCATTTCCATACGGCACCGGTCCGCCAGCTCCCGGTGGAGCAGCATCAGGTCCACATTGATGGCACCGTAGTCATTCTCGATGATCCCGATCTTCTCGCCCCGCCGGATCAGCTCCTTCGCGTAGTCCAGTATATATGTGGTTTTCCCCGCGCCCAGAAACCCGGTCACAAGATCCACCTTCGTCACAAGTTCATCCTCTTTTCATCAGATTTCACACAGCTCTATTTTACCAAATAACAAACGGAATGAATAGAGAAAACTACTCATTCCGTTCAGGACTTTATTCACTTTCCCCGCTGAGGGCAATGACTCCGGCATTCAGTCCCCGGCGACCGTTAGTGCGTCTGTGCGAGAAGAAGAATTCCGGATACTCCAGGGTGGAGAGGGCCATGCAGCTGATATTCTCCGCCGGTACGCCTGCAGAAAGAAGGATCCGCCGGTTCAGCTCCCACAGGTTCAGCATCCAATGCTCCGGATTCGGGGAGGGTTGCAGTACATCACTGCATACACTTTCAAATGTAGCGCTTCTCCTTTCACTTCCCGTATCCTCCGGCATTTCCCCCGCCGCAGCTTCAGCCGCCGATTTCCCCTCCTCATTTCCCGGCAATTCGGGAAGACAGCGCTCCGCCTCACATTTTACGGAATCATCCACCTCATACCCCTCCGGGCCTGCGGAAGGTCCGATGAGAACATGGATATCCGAAGGCTCCGAGCCATAGACCTCCTGCATCCGTCTTACGGTCTTCGCGGCGATGCCTGCCACGGTGCCCCGCCAGCCTGCATGGGCCGAGCCCACCACCCGGCGCACGGGATCCGCGAAAAGGATGGGCACACAGTCCGCTGCAAAAACGATGAGAGGAAGCTCCGGCACATTTGTGATCTGTGCATCGATCTCAAAATGTGTCTTCTCCCGTATCACACCGTCTCCCGCATCCTCTTCCCGCACCGTCAGGATCTCTGTCTTGTGCACCTGGTCCGGACAGGACACTCTTCTGTAGTCCACCCCAAGTGCTCCGCAGAATCTCCGATAATTCTCCAGCACATGCTCCGTATCATCGTCTGTCCGGAGCGCCAGATTCATGGAGCTGAAGATGCCCTCGCTGACACCTCCGATACGTGTGGAGAAGCCTGCGCGGATCCCCGGCAGCTGAAAGACCCGCATGGTAAGAAAGGGCACTCCCCCCTCCGTCTGAAGCACCACCTCCGGGTGCCGGCGAACCATGGCCGTGAGTTCCTCCATTGAACCCAGGGCGGGGACTTCTATGTTCTT
>CADBRW010000105.1 GCA_902797155.1 uncultured Lachnospiraceae bacterium | reverse complement strand
CTCATTTGGTAGAGCACCTGACTCTTAATCAGGGTGTGCGGGGTTCGAGCCCCCGGCGGCCCACTACAGGAGGGCTGAGGACTTAGCGTAAGGCTAGGCCTTTGGCTCTTTTTTTGTGTCAACTTATGGTTGTCCATAGGATGATTTTATGGTATCCTCAAAGGTAGAGATTTTTCAATCTAAAGGAGGTATTGGTTATGAATTGTCCGAATTGCGGCACGCCGCTTCCGAATGGAGCAACCTTCTGCGGCGCCTGTGGTGTTCAGCTGGGTCAGCAGATGTACCAGCAGCCTCAGCCGGGGATGTATCAGCAGCCTCAGCCGGGAATGTACCAGCAGCCCCAGCCGGGGATGTATCAGCAGCCCGGCCCGGGAATGTATCAGCCGGGGTATATGCCCCGTCCGAAGATGATCCGCGTACCGAAGTATGTAAAGCCGTCCATGTGCCGGCTGGTAGGTGCGGTGCTTATCCTGCTCTGTTCTATCATGCCTATGTGGTTTGGTAGTTATAGCGGTGGCGGTGCTTATTATGGCGGAGGGTTCTTCGTATCAGGCGGAGGAGTTCTTGCTCTTTGGGGTGTTCTTTTCCTGTTGGCAGGTCTGGCACTTCTCTTCTTTGAGATCGATTTCCCGCCCATCCGGAATGCCCAGGGTGCGTTCCATGCGCTGCCATATGCAAGATTCTATATTCCTGCGTTCTGCGTGCTGAACTTCATCCTCGGAACCTTTGCACATCCGGGTGGAAGCGCAAGTGTCGGCTGGGGATGGTGGCTTACCCTGCTTGGCATCCTTCTGACATTTATTTCACCGATCGTGGATCTGGTCAAGGGACGTTAGATACTTAGTATACGATCATTATTCAGCGGACAGAATGGGGTCTGACCCCATTCTGTCTGTTTTTTTAGTGCGATGTCCTCTATAATAATAGTTGAAATAATCTGTGTTTTGTGTTACTTTTATTGTGGTAAAGGATTGTCCGGAGGACAATCGAGTTTTATTCATTTTTAGCCAAAGAGGCGAGGAGGAAGATCTATGAATTGTCCTAATTGTGGCGCTCCGCTGACAGAAGGTGCTGCTTTCTGTCCGAATTGCGGACAACCCGTTGCACAGGCACAGCAGCCCGATCCGAGTATGCAGTATCAGGCACAGCAGCCCGATCCGAGCATGCAGTATCAGGCACAGCAGCCCGGCCCGAATCCGCAGTTCCAGGCACAGCAGCCCGGCCCGAATCCGCAGTTTCAGGCGCAGCAGCCTGGTCCGAATCCGCAGTTCCAGACACAGCAGCAGAACGTAGGATATTCCGGAAACAAGGGAGGCTTTGTTGACATGATCAAGGCAAAGCCCATCAAGCTTACAACATATATCGGTTATTTCTTTATATTTATCACATCCTTCCTTCCGGGATGGATCACCAGTAACATTGGCGGTGGTGAAGGCCTGCTTGTAACCGGTGGTGGTATTCTGAAGCTGTATGCGCTTCTGTTCGTTCTGATCTCGGTTTGTGGCATTCTTGTTGAGTTCGGTTCCATCATTCCTGCATTGAACGGCATTGCCGGTAAATTCAAAGCCCTTCCGTTCTCTCAGTTCTATCTTCCGGGACTTGCATTTATCGTATGGCTCCTTTCGATCCTGAACGGTGAGTTCCGTGATAAGATGGGTTCGTTTTTCGGACTTAGTGTGGGTTACGGAATCTGCATGTATCTTTGCATTATCGGTATTCTTCTGGTTTTGGTTCGCCCGATCATGGCGATCGTTAAGAAGGAAGAGTATTGGGATTAATCTGAATGACCATGACTCTGTGAGGACGGGATGGGGTCAGACTCTGCGAATGAAGGGGTCTGACCTCATCCTGTCCTTCGTGTATCTGCGTGAATCGGGAGAGGACAGGGGAGTGACGTTGAGTGATTCCCTGGGTCCGGACAGGAATGTATCGTTCGAATATTGAACGAATTGGACGGTACTGAAGACAGGATTCGCTTTACTGTTTCTTCCATATCGTGTATTCTATTGAGCATAGGGAACATGTGATGAAACAACGGATTCCGGAATAGGCCGGACAGTTGTTTCCGGAAAGGAATGAACGATGGGAATTCAGGATCCCATGGATCCGGAGTACAATCCGAATCTGTATGATCGAACTAAATATTCCATGGTTCTGGATGAGAACACGGGGGGACAGATGCCTCCGCAGTATGCAGGAGGAACGGTGCCCAGGGAGTACCGGGGAGGTGCGAGAGCACCGCAGCCGTATCCGGGCGCAGGCGTTTCGCCGTATCCCGGCAGAGGGATGCCGCAGCAGCCATACGGTGGATATAACCCGAATGTAAACCCGAATCGGGGAGGCATGATGAATTCTCAGGGGATCGCGGCTACGATCCAGGAACTGGAGCGGATGCGCCAGTCCATCAATGCCAGAAATCTCTGGGGGATCATTGCTCTTGTGATCGGTATGGTTGCGCCGATAATGATCGCCATGGGTGTCGGAAGACGTTCCGGACGCAGCGGAAGCGGTTTCGCAGGTCTGGTTCCGTTTCTGACGGTGGGCGGAATGATCGTTGCATTTCTCATCATGCAGGGTGGAATGCGGACGAAGAAGAAGATGAAGGCCCTTTACAAGGAGACCTTTGTTCGGCAGATGCTGCAGGAGCATTTCCAGGATGTGTATTACAACTGGGAGCAGGGGATGGAGCAGATCCTCATCAAGAATTCCGGCGTTTGCAGACTGGGTAACCGGTTCTACTCTGAAGATTATCTGAATGCGGTGTACCGGGGGATCCGGTTCCAGCAGGCGGATGTTACGATCCAGTATCATACCAGCGGTAAGAATTCGCATACCACCACGTATTTCCAGGGCAGGATGTTCTGTTTCGAGTATCCCATGAAACAGAGTCTGGCAGTTCAGATCCATTCAAAGAGGTTCATCTATGCGGGGATGCCGGCCAGCGGAGTGAACAAAAAGGCGCTTCAGCTGGAAAGCGTGGACTTCAACAGGGATTTCGTGGTAAGAGCGGCGATGGAGCACGATGCATTTTACATCCTGACACCGCAGATGATGGAGCGGATCCGGATGCTGCAGAACAAATACGGTTCCATTACCATGACCTTTGACCGCGGGTATCTGATGGTCGGATTGAATTCAAGGATGGATTCCTTTGATGCGAATCTGAGGAAACCCATTGATTATCCGTCGGAGAGACTTCGGATGCAGCAGGATGTGGAAGTGATCGAGGAGCTGATCCAGATCCTTCAGTGTATTCCATCATAAAAATATGGAAGTAATTAGTTGTCAGCGATACATTTTAAAGAGGATTTGCCCGAAGGGCAGAAGGAGGAATGAAGTATGTTGTGGGTAATCGGAGGAATCGTATTATTTCTTTTGATCCTGGTCTGCGCATGGATCGGAATGTCAAACGGCATTAAGGTTGCGAATCTGAAATGTAATGAGGCTCTTTCAGGAATCGACGTAGCGCTTACAAAGCGTTATGATGTCCTGACCAAGATGGTGGATGTGGTAAAGGGTTATCAGAAGCATGAGCTTCAGACTCTGACCCAGATCGTTCAGATGAGAAGCGGCATGTCCATGGCAGAAAGACAGCAGGCAAACGGCCTTATGGATAACCTGTCCGGACAGATCCGGATCCTGGCTGAGAACTATCCGGAGCTGCGCTCCAGCCAGAATTTCATGGAGCTTCAGCGTGCGATCGCTGACGTGGAAGAGCATCTGCAGGCTTCCCGTCGTCTGTACAACGCGAACGTGACTGCTTACAACACCAAGATCGTTTCCTTCCCCAGCAGCCTGGTGGCAGGAAGCATGGGTGCTACACAGCGCGAGTTCTTTGTGGCTGATGACATCAGACGTCAGGATGTAAAGATGAATTTCTAAGGCTTGGGGGTCAGACCCCATTACAAAAGTGTTACGTTTAGAACAGATAGGGGACGGTTTCCGTCCCCTATTTTGGGGTTTAATTCCGAGGCGGTTTCTGTTATACTGTTGAGTGGGGTAGTGGCTGACGTGGCATAATTGGGAGTGTATGGAAACTAGGGTCGTTTATAGAAGACAACTCATAAAAATGTTGTTGGTCTGTGTCTTTTGTATACTGATCAACCTGGGCGGAGTTCAGCTGATGGGTGCGCTGGAATGCCCGCTCTACATGGATTCGGTGGGAACCGCCATTGCGGCTGCGCTCTGCGGATACCTGCCGGGAATTATTGTGGGTCTTTTTACGAACCTGATCAAAGGCATATCCGATACGGAATCCCTGTATTATGTCGTTATCAATGCGCTGATCGCGCTGATCACCTATTGGTTTGCAAAGAAAGGATATCTGAAGAAGGTTCTTGGCATCGCAGGTCTGATCTGCAGTCTCGCCCTGGTGGGCTGGCTGTACTGGATCGTGATCACTCTGGTGATGAAGGATCCCCTTACCTTTGATTCTGTCTGCGACAGTCTTCTGGTCGAACTGGCGGACAAGGGTGTGACCATTGCCATTCTGGTTCTGCTTCTATGGCTGCTGCCGAAGCGGTTCCTAAGGTTCCTGGAGTTCAGAGGCTGGCAGCAGAGGCCGCTGACAGAGGAGGAGAACAGGGCCGTCAAACGCGGAAAGAACAGGAAGATGTCCCTTCGGACCAAGCTTCTTATGTTACTGATCATGGTCTTTGTGGTAATGGGGGTCGCCGCGCTTCTGATCAGTGCGTTTCTGTACCGGGATTACAATAAGAAGGAAAATACGGAATTTGCAAAGGGCATCAGTAAGGTGGCTTCCACCCTGATCGATCCCGAGAAGGTGGACCTCTACCTGGAACAGGGAGAGGCTGCCCCGGGTTATCTGGAGACGAAGCAGCAGCTGATCAACCTCCGGGAAAGCAATCCGGTGATCGAGTATGTTTACGTATACAAGGCCGAGGAGGATGGCTTCCATGTGGTATTTGATGTGGACTCTGAGGAAATGGAAGGAGATCCGCCCGGGTTTGTGACAGAGATCGGTTCCGATTATGACGACTGTCGTGACAATCTTCTGGCCGGTGAGGAGATCGATCCGGTGGAGACGGATGATAAGTGGGGACAGCTGATCACCACATTTACACCGGTTAAGGATTCCAGAGGAATCACAGTCTGCTATGCATGTGCGGACATTTCCATGAAGGTGATCTACAGGAATGAGACGGACTTCCTGGCGAAGCTGATACTGCTGTTCGTTGGGTTCTTCATCCTGTCCATTGCAGTCGCCATGTGGATCTCGGATTACAACATCATCCTTCCCATCAACTCCATGGCCATCAGCGCCAGCAAGTTCGCTTATGATGATGAGGAGGCATTCGAGGAAAATGTGGAACGGATCCGGGAACTGGATATTCATACCGGAGACGAAATAGAGAATATGTATCAGGCTCTCTCAAAGACTACGGAGGACAGTGAGCACTATGTGAGTGCGCTGCGGACCAAGACGGAGACCATCTCCCAGAT
The DNA here is from genome assembly GCA_902797155.1 of uncultured Lachnospiraceae bacterium. Lineage (GTDB taxonomy): Bacteria > Bacillota > Clostridia > Lachnospirales > Lachnospiraceae > Eubacterium_Q. The sequence continues at coordinate 1,805 of CADBRW010000105.1, read as the reverse complement.
GCAGAATGCACTGATCATGGTTCTGGCTGACATGGTGGAGAGCCGGGATGAGAGTACCGGAGACCACGTCCGGAAGACGGCGGCTTACACGCGGATCATCATGGAACGCCTGAGGGAGCTTGGGTACTATACCGATCAGCTGACGGATCAGTTCATCTACGACGTGGAGAATTCCGCACCGTTGCACGATATCGGCAAGATCGCCGTATCGGATGTGATCCTGAATAAGCCGGGCAAGCTGACAGAGGAAGAGTTTAATAAGATGAAGACGCATACCACGGCGGGAGCGGAAATGATCGAGCAGGTAATCTCCACGGTGCCGGATTCAGCGTACCTGAAGGAGGCCAAGAACCTGGCCGAGTATCACCATGAGAAGTGGAACGGAACCGGTTATCCTCACGGCCTTTCAGGAGAGGATATCCCTCTTTCCGCAAGGATCATGGCTGTAGCGGATGTATTCGATGCGCTGGTATCGGAGCGCTGCTATAAGAAACCCTTCCCCTTTGAGGAGGCAATGGGGATCATTCGGAAGGATGCGGGAACCCATTTTGATCCCAAGGTGGCGGAGGCGTTCCTTACGTCAGAGGATAAGGTACGTCAGGTGGCGGAACATTTTACTGTATACAGAGTAACAAAAGGACAGACAGAGACTTTACGAAGTACGGATAAGAAAGCATAGATCCGGGTTTAGGATAAGGGAACGTGAGTTACAAGGAGGAGAAGGAACATGAAGAAGCGTTTGGTTACAAGAAGCGATTTTGACGGACTGGTTTGTGCGATGCTGCTGAAAGAGCTGGGGCTGATCGGTGACATCAAGTTTGTACATCCGAAGGATGTACAGGATGGTAAGGTGGAGCTGACGGAGAATGATATTACCACGAACCTTCCTTTTGACAAGCGGGTGGGTCTGGCTTTCGATCATCATGAAAGTGAGCTGATCCGAAACAAGAAGGAGGATTACGAAGGAAAGTATATCATCGACGGAGACGCAAAGTCGGCTGCCCGGGTGGTGTATGATTATTATGGCGGAGCCGAGAAGTTTACCCGGGTTTCCGAAGAGATCATGATCGCCGTGGATAAGGGTGACAGCGCGGATTTTACTGAGGATGAGATCCTGAATCCTACGGGATGGGTGCTGATGAATTTCCTGATGGATGCCCGTACCGGTCTCGGACGTTTCCATGATTTCCGTATCTCCAACTATGATCTTATGATGGAGCTGATCGATTACTGTGTGGACCATACCATCGATCAGGTTCTGGAGCTTCCGGATGTGAAGGAGCGTGTGGAAATGTACTTCGACCAGCAGGAGAAGTTCATCGCACAGCTGAAGGAAGTGACCACCATCCATGACCGTGTGGCAGTGATCGATCTTCGTGATCAGGATCCGATCTATACCGGAAACCGTTTTATGGTATATGCACTGTGGCCGGAGGTTGAAGTGTCCGTACACGTGGCATGGGGCTTCCGTAAGCAGAATACGGCGGTTATGATAGGACGGTCCATCATCAACCGTAATTCCTCTGTGGATATCGGTGAGCTCTGTCTCAGCTATGGCGGCGGAGGACATCGCAAGGCGGGAACCTGCCAGCTCGACAATGACAAGGTGGATGCCGAGCTTCCCAACATTATTGAGAAGCTAAACGGGTAATGAGCGCGGAAAGCGCGACAGCCGCACAAAGTGCGGATGGGTCCGTCATCGACCTTGCGGCCGTGAATAGAGGCTGTGACTTGCGGCCGTGAGTCGCATCCGCGAATAAATAAAAGAAGTGCTTGCAAAACGCAGGCACTTTTTTTATAATGGG
>CADBRW010000104.1 GCA_902797155.1 uncultured Lachnospiraceae bacterium | reverse complement strand
GTTCTGGGATGAGGGCATCGATATCCCGAAGGATATTGCGGGACTGATGCTTTCGGCCATCATTTCCGATACACTGCTGTATCGTTCCCCCACCTGTACGGAGGCGGACAAGATCGCCGGTGCAGGGCTGGCACGGGTGGCAGGAGTGGATCCGGAGGAGCTGGCCAAGGCCATGTTCACGGCGGGCAGCTACCTGGGAGACAAGACGCCGGAGGAGATCCTGCATCAGGACTACAAGCGGTTCACGGTGGGAGATCACATCGTTGCCGTGGGACAGATCAGTACCATGGATACCAACGAGGTGGAGCTTATCCGGGACCGGATGCAGCCGGAGATAGAGAAGCTGAAGGAACGGGATCAGGTAGATCTTCTGTTCTTCATGATAACCAACATTTTACAGGAATCCTCGGAGGTGCTCTTTGCAGGAACACAGGCCGAAGTGATTCTGGAGGCCGGTTTCAATGTAACATCGAGAGACCATGTGAGCGTGAGTCTGCCGGGTGTGGTATCGAGAAAGAAGCAGATGCTTCCGACCATTTCCAATACGATTCAAATGCAGTAATACCATATCCTGTGAAGCGGAGAAAACCAGATGATAACGAGAGAATATACATTGATCACCGACGTAAATACCGACGTACATCCCGCATATGCCAAGAAGGAAGGGATCCTCATACTCCCCCAGTATTATTACTTCGAGGACGGGGTGATCTACGGAGATGAGACCGTTCTGGATGAAGATACCTTCTACAAGAGGCTGGCAGCGGGTGAGACCGCAAAGTCCTCCGGAGTCAATCCGGACCGGGCGCGGAGAACCTTTGAAGAAGAACTGAAGAAGGGGAAGGATATCCTGGCCATCATCTGTTCCTCGGGGCTGTCCATGAGCTACAATACCTGTAAAAATGTGGCGGAGGAGCTGATGGCGGACTATCCCGGTTCCAGGATCATCGTCATGGATTCCCTGAATGAATCCGGGGGCGCGGGGCTTATGCTCTATGTGGCGAGGGATATGCAGAAGGAAGGCAAGCCCATGGAGGAGGTGGCGGAATACATCGAGACCATCAAGCAGGACTTCCAGGGGCTGTTCCTGGTAGATGATCTGAAGTATCTGGTGCGGGGCGGACGGCTGTCCCCCTTCAGCGGAGCCTTCGGAACCCTGCTGGATATCAAGCCCATCCTTTATCTGAATGAGGAGGGGAAGATCGTTCCCCTGAAGAAGATCCGCACCAGGAAGCGTGCGATCAATGAGCTGCTTCGGATCGCAAAGGAAATGGATCCGGATAAACGGTACGTCTACGTGATCCATACCAACAATGAGCCTTCGGCCCATGAGCTGGCAGACCGGATCCGGGATGAGCTGGGGATCGAGGTGGACCGCACCTACAATCTGGGCAGCCTTAACAATACCATCGGCGCACATACCGGCCCGAATGCGCTGGGATTCGGATTCCTGGCACATAAGAAATGGCAGGATGTGACTCTGTAGGAGTTTAGGAAATAAAGGAATCATAGGAATTAGAGGAAAATGGCATACGAGCTGAAGAAAACCGATGAGATGCTGGAGAAGGAGAAGAAGGCGGAGGAGGACAGGGCGAAGTACGGTGATGCCGTGATGGAACCCGTAAGGGATCTTCCCGAATACAGAGATATGTCCGCAGTGAAAACCGCAGGTGCGGGTATGTCCGGCTCCGGCCGCAAGGTGATCTACATGGTGGTGGGTCTCCTGGTGCTGGCTGCAGCTGTCTTCGGTATCATCAAAGGGGTTCAGTATATGCTGGGATCAAGCGGGGAGGATATTTCGGACTGCCTTGCCATGTCGGAGTCGGAGCTGGCATCGAAGCTGGGCGTCACATTTGAACAGCATGATGAGCTGGCTGCGAAGGTGCAGCATTATTCCGGAAAGACCATTACCGTCCGGGCCTGCGATGCGCTGCAGGTGATCTATGCGGACGGAAAGCAGGTGGGAGTTGCCACGGACAGCCGGGATTACCGGTTCTTCGGTATCGGCATCAACGATCCGGAGGTGGATCTCACCGAGCTGATGACCTATAAGTCGGATTATGCCTTTGTGGTCCTGAATGACCTGATGGGCGGAAGCTCAGAATCCATGTATTACTGTGATACTGTAAACAATACCTGTCTGGTCATCACGGTGAACAAGAAATCGAACCGCGTCGTTTATATGACGTATTTTACGGATATGAAAACCATTACGAAGGATCTGTCCTTCTGACGGGGACACAGAGACCCGGAGGCGTTCGGGCCGTGCAGTGAGCACGGTCCTTTCGATTTGCCCGGTATGGGTGACTGGTTCGCAGGGAGAAATATATGACACTGGCAGAAACCTATCTTCATAAGCTTCGGGAGGGAGTGCCCCTTACTTCCGCAGAGTATCTGGAGCTGATCCGGAACCGGGAAGCGCTTCGGGATACGGCGGCTGCCATGGCCTGTGAGCTCCGCCGGACCTACTACGGAGACCGGGTATTCATCCGGGGGCTCATAGAGTTCACCAATTACTGCAGGAACAACTGCTATTACTGCGGGATCCGTGCGGGGAACGGAAAGGCCGAGAGGTATCGTCTCACACCGGAGGAGATCCTGCTCTGTTCGGATGAAGGCTACAAGCTGGGATTCCGGACCTTTGTGCTCCAGGGCGGTGAAGATCCGTTCTATACGGATAAGATGCTGGCGGAGCTGGTGAAACAGCTGAAGGCACGGCATCCGGACTGTGCGGTGACCCTTTCCGTGGGAGAGCGGGACAGGGAGACCTACCGCCTGTGGAAGGAGGCAGGGGCAGACCGGTATCTGCTGCGGCATGAGACCGTAAATGCCACACATTATGCTTCCCTGCATCCGGAGGGTATGTCCTATGACAACCGTCAGCGCTGTCTCAGGGACCTGAAGGAGCTGGGCTACCAGGTGGGGGCCGGCTTCATGGTGGGATCCCCCGGACAGACAGAGGAGGACCTGGCGGAGGAGCTGATCTTCCTTCGGGAGCT
>CADBRW010000103.1 GCA_902797155.1 uncultured Lachnospiraceae bacterium | reverse complement strand
GTGCTCGTATTCCGGAAGAAGTTCATCCTTACCGATGAGAAGGTGGAGGAGCTGGCGAAGGAGATCGCTGAGAAGCGGGAGCAGGAAGCATAGCAACCGGATTCATAATCGGATTTTCTTGTGAAGTGTAACTGGGGAATGCGACAAAATCATAGAAACCGACAAAATGACGGTGTTTAGCATGAAAAACACCGACAAATTGGCGGGAATTGATTGACAATTCTAAAAAAAAGTGGTTTATTGATTATAGAGATCGATAGACCACTTTTTTGGAAGGGTTGGATAGTGAGATGGAACGGGAATATGTATTATCGAATCATATAAAGGGAGCTGCAGTACGGAACGCGAGGGAGATGCTGGGGATGAGCAGACGGGAATTTGCCACATTTGCAAACTGTTCTCTTCGGACCCTGGAGCGCTGGGAACGGGAGGATGCGGATGTTACGGGCCCCATCGTATCGCTGATCGAAATACTGGTGCGGGACAGATATCTTCCGAGTCGACTGGAGTGCCCGGAAGACCGGTTTCGGCTTCGACTGATCTACAGAAAGGACTTTTATGTCTGTACCGTCATAGATGTGGATGAACCCAGACGGGAGGTTCGCATCCGAAACTATGTGAAGGATCCCCTTCTCATGGCTTTCGGTGTGAATCAGGCTCCCACATTTGAGGAGTATGAGGAATTCCTGGAGTCACGCTGTTTTCCAAGCACACGTGATAAAATGAAGCTGGAGCTTATGCGGTTGGAGATTCCTTTCTATGATCCTCTGACGATCATAGAGAAGACGGAGGGGCGCATGGCAGAGGATGATTTCTGGATCGAGGTTGTGCGCTAAGGGCGCAGGGCTCGTGACTGACAGGCGGATGAAGTGAGGTGGGTGCATGGTACATTTTCTTCCGGAAGACCGATATGAAGAGAACAGAGCTTCCTCCAAAGGAAACCAGTTGAAATTCCGTCGGGACGGAATCTGGTACAAGGCGGATTATACCGGCTATGAAGGCCTTGCGGAGTATACGATATCCAAGCTCCTTCAGCGCTCGACGCTGTTGCCGGAGGAGTATGTGGATTACGATCTCGAGGAGATCGAATATAACGGAAATGTGTATCGCGCCTGCAAAAGCAGGGATTTCTCCGAGGGCTGGAGCATGATCACGCTGGAACGCCTGTTTCTGCTGAGGCGCGGGCGCGGTTTGAACAGGATGATCGATTCGACGACGGATCATGAGGACCGGCTCAGGCTTCTGGTGGAGCAGGTTACGGATATGACGGGACTTGCCGGTTTCGGCGAGTATATGAGCAAGATACTGACCATCGATGCGTTGTTTCTGAATGAGGACCGGCATACGCACAATCTGGCGGTTTTGGTGAATGACCGGCAGGAATACCGGCTGGTTCCCTTCTTCGACCAGGGGGCGGGATTACTTGCGGATACGATGGTGGATTACCCGCTGGGGAGGGATATCTTCGAGCTGATACCCAGGGTGAAGGCGAAAACCTTCAGTGACAGCTTCGATGAGCAGCTGGATATTGCAGAGAAGCTGTATGGGGAGCGGATACATTTTCATTTCGGTTACAATGAGGTGGCAGAGATCGTTAATGCAGCGACTTCCTACAGTGAGGAGATTCGGAACAGAGTGATCGGGGTCATTATGGAAATGCGGCGGAGATACAGCTATCTCTTTACATAGGAGGAGGTCTTCCATGATAAGAAAGATAAAGAACAGGCTCTTCATTTTAGATACAAAGCAGACGACCTACGCCTTCCGCGTGCTGCCCACGGGCCAGCTGGAGCACCTGTATTACGGGGCGAAGATCACCATCGATGATGAGGCGGAGCCGGAGGAGATCGGGCTTGCGGAGCGGCATGCGTTCCAGCCGGGAACGGTCTGCACCTATGATGATAATGAGAAGCGGTATTCGCTGGAGGATATGCGCCTGGAGTACAGCTGGCCGGGGAAGGGTGACCTTCGGGAGCCGGCGGTGGCGCTGCGTCATGGGGATGGCGGACGGACCTCGGATTTCGTCTATGAGAAGGCGGAGATCTTCCGCGGGACCATGGCGGAGCCGGAGAAGAACAAAAAAGACGAGGCCGATGG
>CADBRW010000102.1 GCA_902797155.1 uncultured Lachnospiraceae bacterium | reverse complement strand
CCCGCCTTCATTCCGTCCTTCATTTCCGGCCCGCAAAGCACCACCGTGCAGCCCGTTCCGGCCTCCCGGTTCTCGCACTGGCCGATCCGAACCGGTCCCACATCCGTTATAGGTATCTCACGCATAGCTACACCTCCCACTCCTTTTGAGTATAGCATATTTTCCATGGTTGCACATCAAAAAACGGGGACGCAGGCGCAAAATACGGGGACGCAGGCGCAAAATATGGGGACGGTTCCGGACTGTCCGGAACCGTCCCCGATTTTTCACTTTCGTAACACTTTTGTAATGGTGACAGGCACCTATTATGTCAACTATTTAGAACTCCAGCTCTTTCTTTCTGAATACCACCTGAGACAGCACCAGCGGCAGGATGATGAACACACCCACCAGGATGGCTGTATACAGGAACGCCTTCAGGTAATTCACATCCACAGTACCCTCCAGGATCCTCTTTAACGCCTCCGCAGATCCTTCCTTAAGCTCTTCACCGACATTTGTAACATCGGAGAGGCTGGGCACATGTCCGAACAGGTAGTCCCTGGCAATTACGTGAACTCCCCCCGGAAGAATGTTGGACAGCTTGATACCGTTGTCCTTCAGGAACGGGATCATATCTGCCAGAGCCAGGAGCAGACGGAACGCATCCGCTGCCATCAGGATATACATGACCAGACCGCCTGTGGGGTTCTGGCTCATATACAGGATCAGCATGGCGATGGCGATATTTGCAACCACCAGCAATGTATCGAAGAACAGCTTGGCTACCATCTCTGCCAGGCCGCCGGCGGATGCCCCCATGATAACTCCCATGATGATTCCGATCACCGAGAAGATCAGGCATGCCTCCACAAGAAGCGCGATCACCTCATAGAATCTGCAAAGCACCAGTCTTCTTCTGGAGATTCCGTGTCCGATGGCCGTCTGCATGGTCCGGCTCTTGAAGTCATCCGAGAAAACAGTCTGGAATACCGGAATTCCCACAAGGAACGGGATCATGGAAAATGCGATGGTGATGCTGTTCAGGAATGCAAGCCCCTTTCCGCTGGTCTCGGCTGTCTGTGTCGCCAGATCCTCCGCACTTGAAGGCTTGATAAATGCAACGACACAAATGATGATCATCAGCAGGACGACGATGGACATGCAGACAATAAAACTCGTCTTTTTCTGCGCACGGCGCAGGTCTGTGGTTACGATCCTTGTCATCATTCTTCGCCACCTCCGATCAGTCCGAAATAGAAGTCCTCCAGAGATGTGGTCGCCTGCTCGGTTCCCTTTACCTCGACACCGCCGTTCTTCAGCAGTTGAAGTGCCTTCTCCACATCCTCATCCGCAACATTGATGGATGTGATGTGACCCTGAGTCCGCATATCCTCCTGGGACATTTCCTTCATCAGGATTCCCTCGTGCACGATTCCGAACCGATGAGCGGTATGCTCCAGTTCACCCAGGATATGGGAGGATACGATGATGGTGGTTCCAAACTCTTCATTTACACGCTGGATCATATGCCGGACATCCATGATACCCTGGGGATCCAGACCGTTGGTGGGCTCATCAAAGATCAGAAGCTCCGGGTTGCCCAGCATGGCATTTGCCAGTCCGAGACGCTGCTTCATACCCAGCGAATACATCTTCGCCGGTTTCTTGGCTGCATCCGTGTTCAGACCCACCAGCTCGATCACACGATCCACCTCACCTGCATCCTTGATGCCCTTCAGTCTCCGGAAATAATCCAGATTCTGCTTCGCATTCAGATATCCGTAGAAGTTTGCACCTACAAAGAATCCGATCCTGCTTCTGTTTCTGCGGTTTTCTCTACTGCTCTGTCCGCCGAAGAGCGATACCGATCCCCCGTCATATCTGGACAGACCGAGTACAACCTTGAAGAGAGTAGTCTTTCCGGCACCGTTCTTTCCCACAAGACCGTAGATATCACCCTTATTAACGGTCATATTTACGCCCTTCAGGACCTTGTGGTTGCCGTAGCTCTTCTTAATGTCTTTCAGTTCCAGTACTGTTTCGCTCAAAGCCTTTACCTCCTTTACGGCTAAAAGTGTTTCACCTGAACCTTCCTTATTGCTTACAAGCTATTGATTATAGGGAAAAATCCACAGAAATGCAAGACTTATTCTTCCCAGTCATCATAATCATCCAGGAAGAACTCCGCCCAGGAGTACTGGCTCATATATTCATTCTGGTAGGAATTGACCGCTCCGCCGTCCAGCTCCCTGAAACGCCAGTAGTCACAGTCGATCAGTTCCTCGTTGACCGCCAGCGCATTGTAGCTTCTGGTGACCACCTTCTCAAGCCCGATCTTCTTCAGACTCTTGATCATGGCATAGACCAGCTGCTGCAGATAGTTCTGCTGCTTTTCGTCATAGGGTTCATCCTCGAAAAGCGCCGCAGCGATCTCTTTGGTGGAGCAGGAGCTTCCGTGCCGGTGGATCAGATAGGCGAATATCTCCTTGGAACGGCTCCGGTCGAAATGTACATGCTCCCCGTCCGGTGTAAAGACATCGAAGTTTCCGAAGCACTGAACCCGAAGGAGCGCTCCCTTCTTCGGCTCGATGGGGAATCTGAGATCCGACAGCTCCTCTTCGATCTTCTCCTTGGTAACAGGCTTCATGATATAGCCGCTGGCATGCATCTTCATGGCATCGCCTGCGTACTCGCTGAAGCCGGTGACGAATATGATATTCATCTTCGGATTGATCTCCTTCAGCCTTTTTGCAAGCTCCACGCCGGTCATCGCGCGCATATGGATATCCAGAAAGGCGATATCACAGCCATCCTTCTCCGCATCCTCCAGGAGCTCGTCCTGATCGTCATACGCGGAAATGTCCGCATCCGGCTTAGCCTGTTGCACCGCCATTTCCAGCATCTGCAGCATCAGGGGTTCATCATCACAACATCTTATGATCATCCTTCTGACCTCTCTTTCTCTGCCCTCGGGATCAGCACACTATTTAAGGTAACCCGCTGCATCGAAGGTGTACTTCACTCCGTCGATCTTCAGCGTCTGCTTCTTAGCATACCAGCCATTGGTGTCGATATAATACCAGCCCGTCTTATTCTTCTTCCAGCTGGCCTTATACTTATAGGTCTGGGCGCCGCCCTTGCCGCACCACCAGCCCTTGATGTATTCGTTCTCGGCCATGTATCCCTTTGCATCGAACCAGTACCATTTTCCGTCGATCTTCTGCCACTGCTTCTTCGGATACCAGCCCTTCGTATCGATGTAATACCAGCCGGTCTTGTTCTTCTTCCACTTTCCGGTATATTTATAGGTCTGGGTTCCGTCCTTATTGAACCATTTTCCTTTCACCCATTCATTGGAAGCCATATATCCCTTTGCATTGAACCAGTAGTTCTTTCCGTCAACCTTCAGCCACTGGCTCTTCGGATACCAGCCTTTCGTATCGATGTAATACCAGCCGGTCTTGTTCTTCTTCCATTTTGCGGTGCGTCCTGTATCAGCGACACCCTTGCTGTCGTACCATACGCCCTTCACCCATTCATTTGAGTATGTCGCAGAAGGCACAGGCTCATCCGGCGTAGTTTTCTCACCAACGGTGGGAAGGGTCTCCGCATCAATGGCGGTAAATACACAAAGCGTATCCGAACCACGGGTCTGACCGAGGATATAGCATTTTCCGTCATAACCGGCAGCCGCCATAAGATACATGGGACGACGGCTGACAACCTTGTCCATTGCGGTGCAGCTTTGTCCGTCATAACTTACCAGATAGGTATCCTCCACCACATTTCCGTTGGAATCCGTGCGAGCCGGTCCGGTGACAAGCAGTCCCTTCTTCGTTGCTATTCCGGCCGCATTGTAATCCCCTTCCAGATCCATGCCCGGGAATATCTTTCCGTTATTTTCGATGGTATCGGCCTTCGGCTCCTTCTTTCCTTCCGGATCCACAGTGACCTTAAACATGTCCGCCTGATTTCTATGGATGTAACCCGAGCCCCTCATAACGTAGAACGTATCCTCCGAAGCGGCTGCAATGACCGGATTCTGGCTGTCGATACCGATTGGTTCTCCCTCAAATGTCGTGATGGTCATCGTTGTCGGATCCAGCTTCCGAAGATAGTTGATCGGCGCCTGATTTCTCGGATTATCACCATCCGCAGATTCATTTCCCCCAATGAGATAAATGCCTGCCCCCGTGTTGACCATCCGATGGCCATACTCGTATGCATCATTCCGATACTGCTTCCAGGTTACCTTACCCGTATCCGGGTCAAATACGGCAATGGCCGAGCTCTCCTTCGGCTGGTTGCTTGCCAGGAACAGCACCTTGCCGTCCCAGTTGCAGACTGCACCGACGGGGGCATAATCGCCTCCGGAATATACCCGCTTCCAGGTCTTTGTTTTGATCTCATACTGATAAATGACTGTATTATCGTCCTTTGAAACGAACAGTACATACAGAGAACCGTTCAATGCGGTCATACCTGTCAGCGTTCCATAATAGAAATCCGGATATTCCTCTATTGCCTTTTCCGCGGATTCATACAGCCCGTTATCTGCCACGGCTGCTCCGGGAAGCGGAAGACTGTCATACTGCTCCTCCGCCTTTGAGAACACGAAGTAATTGTGGCCCGCTCCCTTGGAAGAGGTTACCTCCACCACGGACTCGCCCTCCGGAAGATCCGCCGGCAGCTTCGCCGTGATCTTCTCATCCGACCAGGACGTTACCTCACAGGTCTTTCCCGCAATGGTCAGACTGCCCTTCGAGGTTCCGAAGAAGAAGCCCTGTACCGTGACCGTACCATTCTCAGCCGTGGCTGCCTGGGGTACCGGCACCGTCTCACCTGCAAGGGCCTTATCCAAACGGAAGACACCGCCGGAGAGACACAGGTCCTTCATTTCAGATATGGGCATAACGCTTCCTGTCACGCGTGCCGCCAGCTTCGCAGCCGAATCCTCAGGGAATGCCGCTGCCAGCACGGCTACCGCTCCTGTAATATGCGGAGTTGCCATGGAGGTTCCGTTCCAGGTCATGAAATCCTCCGCAGCATTTGCCAAACGGACAAACCGAACATCCGTCTCTGTGACAGCATCCTTGTCTTTCTTAAGAGACAGAGTGATCTCAACCGAGTTGTTCGGTTTTTCCGAACCGTCAAAGAACTCATTTGCCAGGAATCCCACATCGTTCCAACCCTTGATCAGGTTGACATCCCGGCTCCCGATACTTTCCGGCCCGTCATCATCAATGGTTTCAGCCGAAATACTGGCTGAACATTTCTCAGCTACATATACACGAAGAACACCGCCCTTCAGTTCGGTAAGGTCACTGAATTTCTTTGTCCTCAGGATAAAACTCCCGTCCTCTGACACAAGGTGAAGCACATTTTTATCATCCACTCCTTTACGGATCGAGGCCACGGTTCCTTCTCCTGTCTGAAGTCCCATAACATCATCACCGAAGGTCGTCTTTTCCGAATAATCCACCACGCAGGGATTCCCGCCGTCCGTAAATGGACTTGTGGTTTCCGAGGGAGTTCCCTTACCCATGGGAATCGTAGATATGATCCTCACGCCCGGGGCGAAGATATCCACATCGCGTCTTCCGTAATTGGAAAACTCTGCCGCTGAACCGTCGGTGTCGCTGGCGCCTACGACCAGCACCTGCGGAAAGGCGGCACGCATGGCAGCCGTGGCATTTGTGGAATCCAGATCCCGGCTGTCATTTCCGGCAGCAAAGCAGCAGACAATACCTGCCTTAGTCGCCTCTGCCAGGAGCAGAAGCTCCGTCTGGGTTGAAACAGCGCCACCGAAGGAATTATTTGCCGAGCAGATGTTAACACCCGCCTTTTTGGCCGTTATCATATAATTGTATGCGCGGATGACCGAATCTACGGCGAAGCTTCCCTTTTCATTCGAAGCCTTGAGGGCCATGATCCTTGCACCGGAAGCGATTCCGCTGACACCGACCCCGTTCCAGGCTGCCGCAGCGATACCCGCGCAATGGGTTCCGTGCCCCTGGTCATCCATGGGGTCTGCTGAATTATAGGGCTCGATAGATGTGTTCACGCGAGTTCCGGTGTAACCGTACTTTCCACCTCCAAGCTTCACCAGCTCGGGATAGTTCTCGCCCTCATCCCACATAACATCCTTCAGATCCACATGGTTATAGTCAACGCCGGTATCCACAATGGCAATTACCTGCTTGGAGGTATCCACCTTCGGAGAAGGCTTTCCTTCATTATAGGTGTTCCAGCCATCAACTCCGATTCCGTAAGTGGAATCAGGTCCCCACTGATCTCCTGTAAAGTCCTCCATGGACTGGGGCCGGTAAATGTAGTTCGGCTCGGCATAGATCACGTCATCTCTTGCCTCCAGCTCCGCGATAAGCTCATCCGTGGAAAGGTGATCCGACTGAACGAGTGTGATCACTCCCGGAAGACCGTCATCGGACGCAAGGTCCTCCGTTGTATCTGCGTCAGAGGCTTCTGCCGCTTCCGCCTTGTCCGGATCAGCCGTCTCTGCCGAAGCGTCTTCCGATTCTGCAAGGGTCTCCTCCGGACTGTCCACAAGGAGGATCGCTTCCGCATCATCCACGTAGGACTCACTTTCGATCTCCTTCTCCTGCTCTTTCTTTACAGAGGTTTCCGACTTATTATCCGTATCCTCCTCCTGACGGAAGCAGACGATAGCCTCCCCCGTCACTTCTCCGACAGCTGCCGGATTCTCATCCCGGACCTGTGCCCCTGAAAGTGCCCCTGAAGTCACCTTCCCGCACACATCGTCCGTGGACGTACGTTCTGCCGCATAGGATGCAACGGTTCCTGCGAAAGGACTGACGATCAGTCCAAGCGAGAGCACCGCCGAAACGATTCTCTTTCTGATCAAATGATCACACCCCATAGTAACCTCCTTTTAAACTACCTGTTTTTTCATATAACCTGGGCATGGTTCTGCCCTCTATATCCCTAACAGTCTGATATTATCACATTTAATTCCTCATGAACAGAAAAAAGGATGCAAGAGAGAGAGTCCCCGTATCACATTTTCATGTGTCACGGGGACTCTCTCATATCTTGGTTATTCCGCATCCTGCTTTCGGTATTTGATATATGCTGTCACCAGATCGATGATCAGAATGATCACCGCAAAGATGATAGCCTGTATACTGATCAGCGAAGTGCCAAAGGTTGCAGTCCTGCTGGTCAGGCTCCAAAAAAGCACGAAAAAGAAATATGTCGCAAGCGCCTCAAGAAATCCCATCAGCATAAATCTCTTTAAACTTTTTTTCTTATTTGTCATATCCGTTGTCATGATTTTGTCCTCCTTACCCTGTCTCTGATGACACTATAACAGGAAGACCTTTACAACTTATTTACGAAATCCGGTTCATCATCAAATATTCCGTCCATGCCGTAGGTGTAATTATTGAAATAGCTGCAGCCTCTGAGCCGCGCATTCTGCCCCGCTCTTCGTAAATACGCCTCCAGCGTATGGCGCACCTCCTCCAACGGATCCGTCATGCCCCGCTCCACCCAGCGAAAGATCACATTCCAGATCGCGCCGATATTAAAGGCGATGAGGTAATCCGGCTCCATTCCTTCCATAAGCCGTGCAAAGGGATTCCTGCTCATATCGGCGTTCGCGCTGAGCTTGGGGATCTCCTCATTGAGGCGGATCAGCAGGATGTGCAGAAGCCGGTTTTTGCAGAGCAGCTCGAGCATCTTCCGGTTCTTCTCGCAAAACCGAAAGATCACTGCCAGCGGGTCCTCCGGCTGCTCAAGCAATGCCTCGACATACTCCATGATTGCCTGGTTGATATAGGCGTTCAGCACATCAT